>DATISV010000644.1:0-10010 GCA_035468505.1 Luteolibacter sp.
CCGACGATCTGCGAGGTGGGGGTGACCAGCGGAATCCAGCCGAGCGCCTCGCGCACCACCGGGATCTCGCGGACCACCTCGTCGAACTTGTCGGCCATGCCCTGCTCGGCGAGCTGGTTGCGGAAGTTGGAGAGCATGCCGCCGGGCACCTGGAAAACGAGGATGTCGGAATCCACGCGTTCGTTTGCGTGGCTGGTGAACTTGGAGAGCTGGCGATAGACGTCCTCGAAGTGGAGGCGGAGTTCCTGGAGCTTTCCGATATCGTAGTCCGGCTTGCGCGGGTGACCGTCGAGCAGGGCGAGCATGCGCAGCGTGTCCGGCTGGGAAGTGCCGTTGGCGAAGGGGACGATGGAGGTTTCCACGATGTCCACACCGGCGTCGATGGCGGCGAGGTAGGAGGACGCGCCGAGGCCGGCGGTGTCGTGCGTGTGGAGCACGATGGGAATGCCGACCTTGCTCTTGAGTTCCTTGACCAGATCGTAGGCCACCTTCGGCGCGATGATGCCGGACATGTCCTTGATGCCGATCGAGTGGCAGCCCATTTTTTCAAACTCGACGCCCATGTGGACGAAGGCGTCGATGGTATGGACCGGGCTGGTGGTGTAGCAGATTTCGCCGCGGGCGTGCTTGCCGCAGTCGAGCACGGTCTTGATGGCGGTGGTCAGGTTGCGGATGTCGTTGAGCGCGTCGAAGACGCGGAACACGTCCTGGCCGGCAGCGGCGTTGGCGCGCACGAAGGCCTCGACCACGTCGTCCGGGAAACTGGCGTATTGCACGATGTTCTGGCCGCGCAGCAGCATGATCTGCGGGGTCTTGGGCGCGGCTTTCTTGAGCGCACGGAGGCGGTCGAAGGGGTTCTCGCCGAGATAGCGGAGGCAGGCGTCGATGGTGGCTCCGCCCCAGGTTTCGAGGCCGCTGAAACCGATTTCATCGAGGATCGGCGCGGCCGGCAGCATCTGCTCGGTGGACATGCGGGTGGCGGCCAGCGATTGATGGCCGTCGCGGAGGACGGTGTTGTTGAAGGTGACGGGTTTCATGGCGGGAATTCCGGAGTTTCAAACAGCCCGACGCGGTCCTGCGTTCCGAGATGCTGCAATCAGACTAGCGACCCGCGCCGGACCGGCCAAACAGATTCATGGCGCGGGCTTGGCGGAAATTGCCAAAGTTTCCGCGTATCCCGCATCCGGCGCTGTCAGGCGCGGGAGTCGTTCGTCCGCGCCTGGAGTTCGGCTTCGAGCGAGCGCGCCAGATCGTGGCGGCCGACGGCTTGTGCCAGCTCCAGGCGGATGGCGAGCGTGCCGGGCAGTCGCAGTTCGGCTTCGGTCATGCCCGCGAGGATTTCACCCGCCGCTTCATGATCGCCGATGGCCATTGCGCCCTCCGCCCGTTCGAGAGCGGTGGGCAGTTCCGCTTCCAGCGGCGGGTCCTTGAACACCGCCCAGGCGGCGTGCTCGGGCAGGCCGGCTTCCGGCTCGACCTGTTCGAGATAAACCAGTTCGTCCCCCGCTTTTTTCTGTCGCCAGTGATTGATGGCGAGCACCAGTGACAATCCGAGCACCGCGAAGGAGGCCTCCATGAAGAAGGGCGTGGTCACCACGCCGACCACGAAACCCAGCCACTCGCCGGCCAAGCCCGGAATGAGCGGCCACAACAGCAGCCCGGCACAAACCACCGCCCCCACTCCCAGCACGATCCCCGCGGCGGCGGCGATCTGGCGTATTCTCTCGTCGGCAAGGCGGATCATCGTCGGCCACAGGTTACACCTGCGGTGCCGCGTGTCACCATGCAGCAAAAGTAAAATTATTACGCTATTCTTGATTTTTTTAAAAAATAAACCATATTGCCCCGCGTTGCGCACGATTTTCACAATTATCCCGATCTGGTTGACGTTGTGCCTGCCCTCGCGGACGGCAGCGGAGACACCCGCCGCGCCTGGCGGTGGGCTGACTCGTGTGCCGGTCCAAGTGGTGACGCAGGAGGGCGTGGAAACCAAGTGGGTCATGATCGACGTGGCGGGCGAGTCGATACCTGAGCCGGGATCGCTGGTTTTGCTGGTGATGTCTGGCCTGTTGTTGATGCGCCGGCGGAGGAATTAGGTGCCGTGGCTGAAGGTTCGCTCTTGGCGCGGGGTGCCGGGCCTCGTAAACCGCCCGCGCATGCGGCTTTACGACACGCTCACCCGAACCGATCGCGAACTGCGCCCGCTCGACGGCGCGACGTTCCGTTTCTACTGCTGCGGCCCGACGGTTTACGGGCCGGCGCACATCGGAAACTTCCGCACCTTCGTGCTGCAGGACGTGTTGCGGCGGGTGCTGGAAACCGGCGGCACGCGCTGCCTGCACGTGCGCAACATCACGGATGTGGACGACAAGACGATCCGTGACGCGCAAAAGGCCGGCCAGTCGCTGACCGAGTTCACCGCCGGGTGGACCGCGAAGTTTCATGAGGACTGCGAAAAGCTCGGTCTTCTGGAACCTCACATCGAGCCAGCCGCGGTGGAGCACATTCCGCAACAGATCGCGATGATCGAGACGCTCGTCGCCAAGGGCCATGCCTACGCCTCGGACGACGGCTCGGTGTATTTCAGAATCTCGTCGTTTCCGGATTACGGGAAACTCTCACATCTAGACCAACGCGAGTTGGAGTTGGGTAAAACCCAGAGCGTCCGCGCCAGTGCCGACGAATACGAGAAGGACAACGTGTCCGATTTCGTGTTGTGGAAGGCGCGGCGGCCGGAGGATGGCGACAATTTCTGGCAGTCGCCGTGGGGCGAGGGACGGCCTGGCTGGCACCTCGAATGCTCGGCGATGATCCGCGAGTATCTCGGTGAAAACTTCGACCTGCACTCGGGTGGCGTGGATCTGGTGTTCCCGCATCATGAAAACGAAATCGCGCAGAGCGTGTGCGCCTGCGGCGGGCACTTCGCGGCGCACTGGTTCCACATCACGCACCTGCTGGTGGACGGCGGGAAAATGTCGAAGTCGCTCGGCAATCTATACACACTAACGGATTTGGAACAGCGCGGCTTCACGCCGATGGAACTGCGTTATGTCCTGATCGGCGGCCACTACCGCAAGCCGCTCAATTTCACGCTCGATTCGCTGCATGCCGCCCGCGAGGCATTGGCAAAACTCGCCAAGGGGGCTCGCGCACTCGCTGAAAAGACCGGCGGCGAGGTGACGCTCGATGCCGTGGGATTCGGGCCATTCCAGCCGGCATGGGACAGTCTCAACGACGACCTCAACACCCCGGCCGCGCTCGGCGGGCTGTTCACCGGCCTGCGAGAGGCGGCCGGTTTGTCAGGCAAGGATGCCGCGGCAGCGCTGGCGGCCATGAACCGCGTGCTGCGCGCGCTGGGAATGGTTTTGCCCGAGGATGCGAGTGTCGAAATCCCCCACGACATCCGCGAGCTGGCCGAAACCCGCTGGCAGGCGCGCCTGGCGAAAAACTGGGCGCAGTCCGACCAGCTGCGCGAGCAACTCGCCGCTAAAGGCTGGTAGGTGAAGGACGGCAAGGACGGTTACGAACTGACGCCGGCACGCTGAGCGGCGGGAGCGCTCAGTTTTCGACGTGGCGCCGCCCCTGTTCCTCCAGCACCACCAGCCAGTTCATCATCGTGATGGGAGGCAGGTCCGCCGGGTGTTTGATTGGCCGCAGGTTCACCGTCACACGGCTGGCCGCAAGCGAGCGGCCGGAAAGCATGCGGGATTCAACCGGGTTGACCGGGTTTTCCACCGATTCGCCGGCGAGCGAGCCGAGCTGGCCGCCCACCACCACGGCGAAGGGATCCACCTCGACACCATAGCGGCGCTCGGGGACGAAAATCGAGGTCGGCGGAAAATAATCGCCATCCGGGGTGTATCCCGCGGGCGGCGTGGTGGGAACGATGTTGAAATCGTCCCCGATGTAAGTGCGCAAGTTGCTCACCAGGGAGAAGCCCCGGGTAAACGGGCTGAGATCGCCGCACTCCTGGAGGATCACCCCGTAATCGAGTTCCGTGCAGGGAACGGCCGGCTTCTTCAGTTTCACGCTGCCGGTGGCGGTGGTGTAATCGACATTGACGACCAGTGAATTGTTGGGACTCGACGGATGGTTGACGGGATCCGCATTGAGCGCGGCGAGAAACGCGGGGAAACGCTGCGGATAGACCGCGATGCAGATTTTTCCGGTCGGCAGGGTTTTCACCTCGAAGGGATAACTCGGTTTGTAATAACCCGACTTGAGAACCCCGAAGAGCGGGTCGCCGAAACGGGCGTTGTCGAAGGTGATCAATCCGGTGACACCGGTTTGGAACGCATAACTGCCGTTCTTGCCATAGGCCACGTCCACCACCGCGCTGCCGAAGTCATAACTCTGGTATTCATTGCACGCGAAGATATATCCCGGCGGCAGGCCCGAGTAAGGGCTGGAGACGAGATCGATGTCGAGATTCTGGCGCGATCCGCCCTTCATGTAGGAGAAGCGCAGCTTGGTGGGCATCGGGTTGACGTCGCTCACGCAGTCGGTGATATCGAGGCGCATGGCACACTGAAGCGCGCCGATCGAATAATCGTCCCATGTGGTCGTTGACAACGGGGTGGAGCCTGCGGTGTGTGAGAGACGGTCGAAGTAATCCGCGCCGCGGTTGATCGGCACGAAGGCGACGCGACCGCTTTCCGAGGGCAGCGATACCGGGAAGAACTCGCCCTGGGTGATCTGGTATTCCTCGCGCAGCCCTGGCGTGAACGGGTTGGTCTCGAAAGACTCGCCACCGATGGTGGAACCGCTCGATTTGGTGAATCCGCGGCGGCTGGCGAGCGAGGTCAGCGCGGTATCGCCCTCGATCACCGCCTTGCCGGCGAACACCCCGCCATCGATGGTCACGTTCTGCCACTCTTCGCCGGATTCGAATCGGCCGAGCGACATGAACGAATCTGCGGAGATGGCCAACTGCGAGGGGATTTCATAAATGGAGAGCACGAAGTTGCGGCGCGGCCGCGGCATATAGGTGCGGTCGGCATCGTGTGAGGCGACGTTCATCGAAAACGCCCACCAGTTGCGCTTGGCGAGGAACGGTTCGCCCGGACGGGCGTAGCCGAAATTGATCTGCGGATAGGTGTGCAGGTTGAATTGGGGATAGGTGGAAACCGACAGGCCCACGCCGCTCTGTGCCGGTTGGCCGTGGTATTTGTCACGACTGATGATCGGATAGAGCGGATCGCGGCCACTGACCGTGAGGTTGTCGCTGCTGAGCGGCGGCGGAAATCCCGTGCCGAGCGAGCGATTGATGCCGGCGGACATGTAGCCGGATTCCCCGTTGAGCGCGCGGAAGATCCGGCTGGGCGAGGTGAGTGACGAGTCGCCGGTATTGGAGGTGCGGTGATTGGAGAGGTTTAGCGACGACACCAGGCTGCTGGGAATGGAACTGGCCGCGTTGGCCAAGGAGAGCGATTCGCTGAAAATACTCTGCCAGCGCAGCGGATTGCGAAGCGAGCTGCTGCTGTTGGATCCCGGCTGCATCGCGCGGATCGCGCGGTTTGGCGTGATGGCCACGATCGAGCGCAGGATGGCCTCCTCTTTTTCGGAATAGTCGATGCGCAGCTGGATGTCGGACTGTACCGCGTGCGCGTTCATCGCGCGGCGGTAGGTGTAAATGGACAGCAGGGTGAGTATGACGCCGGTGGACAGCACCATGAAGTAGGAAACATAGCCCGGTTTGCCGCGGCGTCTGGCGATCGTGGTCTTCATTGCTGCATGGTGCCTGAGTAGATGATCTGTTCGCCCGCCGGACCGGTGAGGGTCATGCGCAGGATGCCCTCCTGCATGGCGAAGGACACATCCTCCGCCTTGTCGGTGATATGCCACTCGGGGGTGCCGAGCACGCCGGTGACGGGAATTACATAATAATAAAGCGCGGGTCCGTCACCCAGATCCTCGAAGGCGAGAATCCCGGCGCGCATCGTGCCGTCCGGCTGGCGGTAGTTGAGCGCCACCACCGGCGCGGCCGTGAGACGGGGATCGGTGCCGGACAGGGCGTCCTGGACCGTGGAGTGAAGCCGGAAGCGGTCGGCCTGCCCCACCAGCTTGCTGACATGCATGCTGACGAGCGGGGCCTCGTCGGTGAGGAAGTTCTGGGTCTGATAGAGACGGAGGAAGGCGAGCTGCTGGTTGAACAGCGCGATGACCATGCCGCCGATCGCCATGCCCAGCATGATGGCGACGGACAGCTCGATCAGGGTGAAGGCGCGGCGGATGCCGTGAAGCCACCCGGCACGGCGATGGGATGAAATCTTCATTGGGCGCGCAGGACGGTTCGGGCTTTCACATAATCGCGGCCGCCGATCTGATAGGTAAGCACGCTCTGCGCGCGCCACACCTTCATGGCAGCGGGATTGGTGGCGACGGTGCCGATGCCGCCGTCGATCGGGAAATTTCCCGAATCCGGCAGGCGGGTGCGGGTCACCACGCCGTTGACGACGCGGTTGCCCGGCAGGCGGCCGATTTCGACCACCGTGGTGTTGGTGGTGGGGTAGGCGGGCCAGGGTGAATCGGCCCCCAGCAGATCCTCGAACGGGATTCTCTCGGCGTAGGAACGCTCGAAGGTCATGTAGGCGTCGGTGATCGTCTGCTGGATCACGGTTTGCCGCGGGTGCAGGATGTTGAGCGAGAGTTTCAACAACAGCAGGCCCAGCACGGTGAGAATCGAGAGCGAGAGCATCGCCTCGAGCAGAACCATGCCGGATCTTGCGGATCGCGCCTTGCGATGCCGCCGGACAGCATGGAAACTCCCGCCGTGCGCGGGATCTGGAGAACCATATTGGCGGCTGCGGCCTGTGGCTGGACGGGCGTTTCCGGCCTCTCCGCCCAAGCGGTGCTGAATCCCCCTTTCGGACTGCGCTGGGGAGATTCTCCGGAAAAATTGATTACTTGGTCTTCCAAACATTCCTTGGACCTTAACATTTCGTTGCCCGGAGATCAACCCGGATTGCGGGTGCTGGAAATCCGCGCTCGCGAGGGCTTTCTGCCGGACACCAAGGCCGGTGCGCTGGAGGCGCGTTATCTGGGCGGAAGGCTGTTCGAACTCACCGTTCACTACATCGATGCGGAGGCGTCCGCGACGGTGATGGAAGGGCGCTTCGAGGAATTGCGCCGGCAACTGACGCGCGAGCATGGCGAGCTGCGCGCCAACCGCCAGGAGCGGACGGTGGCGGATCAGTTCGTGACGCGGAAGCAGTCGTTTCATCGCGAGCCGGTGAAAGGTTTGTTCCTGTTGCTGGCTTACACCGAGGTGGAGGATCTTTTGCGCAAGGCGAAGGACGCGCGGTTTTCCCTGATCTATCGGAACGACAATTACCGCAAGGAGCTGGAGCGCATGCTCCAGTCTCCCTGAGCGGCGGATCATTCGATGGTGGTGAACGCGGCGTTGACCTTGATGGTGCGGTCGAGATCGAAGGTGACGTAGGCCAGTCGGTCGATGCCGAAGGGTGTCACGGTGACGAGTTCCATGGTCCAGCGACCGTCCTCGTCGAAGACCTCGTCGTAGTCGTCGAGCACCAGGATGCGGTCGTCGGGGACCGCGTCGTTGATTACCACGGCCGAGCCGGGCACCACCTTGCCGGTCACGCCAAGCTGCGCGTTGCCTTTGTAAACCTGCGCGTAGGTGGTGGAACTCGGATAGAGATCGTTCACCGTAAGCGTGACCTGCGGCAGCATGTAGCGGATGAGTTCGCCGTGTGAAATACCGGCGATGGAGCCGTCGGCCACCGGCCAGATCTGGATCGTTTCGGAGGCGATCTGGGATTCCGGAGCCTGATAGTCCTCCAGCGAATACACCGAGAAGCGCTCCTCGCCGCGGACTTTCGAGCGGTCCGCCCCGGGCACCGAGTTGATCATGAAACTGAGCGTATTGCTGCCGTTTTCGTTGACCATCACCTGTTCGAGCAGGATGGCCTGGGCGCGGTCGATGTTCTCACCGGTGCCGTCCACTCCATACGACTGGACGTGGTGGAGAAACTTCGCGGCCTTGGCCGCTTCGGGCACATCGTCACCGGTGATCAGCCCGTCAACGGTCACCGTCACCTGGAACGGACGGTCCGCCCGGGTGCGGGGTATGGCGGCCGAGAGATCCTCCGAAACGATCTCCACTCCGGCGACCGGCGTGTAGGTGCCGACGTAGGTGGAGGACAGGAGATATCGTTCCAGTGTTTCGGAATGCACGGTCCAGAGCTCGAAGCGCGCGCCGCCGGGATCGATCGCCATTTGCGACAATTGCTGGCCGAAAACCGCGACCGAGGCGTCGTAGGGGACACCGGAGGGATACTGGACCTGGCGGATGAAGTTGGTGTAGTCGCTGGACTGTGCCGAGACGCTTGCGGTGCCGCAGAACAGCGCGGCGATGATATATCGGAATGAGGTTTTCATGATGGTTATCGGGCTTGTGCGGTTTCGGTTTCAGCGGCCTTGGCTTCCTCGGGCACTTTGAGCGGAAGCACTCCGATCGGTCCGCCGAGGTGGGTGGCCACCACGAGGTTGCGGCTCTTGCCGATGCGCTCGGAGAGCTGCTCGTCGAAGGCTTCGTTTCCCTCGGCCTGGACGCGGCTGACCTCCACGGTGGTGATCCAGCCGCGGTTGGCGGCGTAGAAATCGAGCCAACCGATGAGCTTCGAGCCGGGCTTGAACTCGAGACGGTCCTTCATCGAGGCCGGCAAGGTGAGGATGGCGCGCTTCGGCACCAGCGTCGCGAGGCCGTTGAAGCAGATGATATCGGACTCGCTGATGATGTCCTTGGGACGGTTCACCGTCGAGGGATCCACACCCTCGGCCGGTTTCATGTTCCGCATCGGGTTCTGCTGGGCGAACTGGCGATAGGTCTGGGCGAGCTGGTCGTGGGTGGCGGCGTCGCGCATCTGGCCGGGCTGTTGCGCCCAGACCGGCGACGCCAGACCCGCGAGTGCCCACATGATGCAAGGGATGGTTTTCATGGGATGAACAGGTTGGGAATTCAGCGGATTTCGTCGTCGTATCCGCCGGACGGATCGTTGCCGCTGTTGTTCAGGCCGGTGGGGCCGCCGGAACCTTGTCCGGGGTTGGATGAGTCCACGCCGTCGAGGTTGTTGCCATGGCCGTTGTTGGGGTGCTTGAGACTCAGAGTCACCAACAGCGCCTGGTCCTGATAGTCGAAGCAATTGCTGCTGCGGTCGGTGGTGCCGAGTTCCATCAGGATGAGAATGCTCAACGGCCCGATGCGGACCTTGCCGGAACCGTCCAGATAAGGCTTCAGGTAATTCTTCAGCTTGGGCGAGGTGTGCAGAGGGAAAGTGGTGGGAGGCACATCACCGTCCACCAGGGCCACCACCTGCATGTTGGAGCTCCGCGTGGTGAAGAACGGGGACCATTGGTTGCTCTTCACGAAGCGTCCGCCGAAATCGATGGTTTCATTGGCGAAGACCTTCTTCACATACAGCTTGTGGGCGGGATCGACATCGTCCATCACGCCGTAGAAGAGCTGCTTGTAGGAACCGCCGCTGTAGCTGATGCGCGCGTCGGTGTAGTAATTGTTGTGTTCGTGGCCTTGGGACGAGCAATCGGTGACACCGGTGCCGATCGGCTGCACGGTGACATAAATTGGCTGTTGGGGAATGATGGTGCCCGGCGGGTTGACGATGGCGATGTCGCCGACCCTGCTGGGATGCATGATGTTCCAGTTGAGCGTCGGCTTGGTGCCGGTCTGGACGATGGTCGGGAATGCCGACATGATGCCGACCGGTTGTTCCGGAATGCGGCTAGGCGTTTTTTTCCCCTGCGCGAGGCAGAGCGTGGGCGCGAGCGCGCCGATGGCGATGACGGCTGCCGTAGTGGCAGCCCGTTGGCTGGTTTTCATGGCTGGTTGCAAGGGTGGGTGGTTCTCGAAAAAACCCAGTGGCCTGATCCTCTCCGTCGGGACGAACGTCGAGGGGGCCGGCGGCCCGGATCGGGCAAGGGCACGGGGTGCGGCGGGCTGGTTTGCCGTGGACCGTGCCAATTCGGGACAG
>DATISV010000645.1:0-3752 GCA_035468505.1 Luteolibacter sp.
CATCGCCATCCAGGCGGAGACCCACCCCACCGAGTTCCGCAAGATCGAGCTGCTGCCGCTGCCCGGCAACAAGAGCGTACCCAATGGCATGACCTCCTTGTTCGACGGCAAGTCACTCGATGGTTGGAAGCTCGGACCGAAAAGCGAGGGGCACTGGAAAGTCGTTGATGGCACAATCGATTACGACGCGCTGGCCGGCGAGCACCTGTGGACCGAAGAGTCCTTCGGCGATTTCGAACTGCATGTCGATTGGCGCATCAAGGAAACGCACGGGCTCTATCCGGTGCCGACCGTGCTGCCCGACGGTTCCCACAAGAAGGGACCCGACGGCAAGGACATCGTCACCCCCACGCCGAACGCCGATTCGGGCATCCTGCTGCGGGGCGAGATGAAATCGCAGTGCAACATCTGGTGCTGGCCCATCGGCTCAGGCGAGGTCTATGGCTACCGCATGGACAGGAACATGCCGCCCGAAGTCCGCGCCGCGGTCACCCCCAAGGTCCGCGCCGACAACCCGGTCGGCCAGTGGAACCGCTTCATCATCCGCATGGTCGGCGACCGTCTCACCGTGAACCTCAACGGCCAGACGGTCATCGAAAACGCGCAGCTCCCCGGCATCCCGGCATCCGGCCCGATCGGTTTCCAACACCATGGAGGAAAGGAAAAGGACGGCAGTTACAACAACGCATCCAGCCTGATGCAGTTCCGCAACGTGTTCATCCGGAAACTCTGACACCATCATCCGCCATGAAGTTCCAGCAGGCCGCCCTCCCTCTCCTCATGAGCGCCGCTTGCGGGTGCATGGCGGACACCTTGGAACAACAGTTCCGCGAGCTGCCGATGGAGGCCCGCCGTCTGACCGGCCCGTTGTTCTGGATGCACGGCGATGAAAACGAGACGCCCGAGAGGCTCGGCGAATATCTCGAAAAGGTCGTCGAGGGCGGCAACGGCAGTTTCACCGCGGAATCACGGCCACACAGCGACTGGCTCGGCCCGAAGTGGTATGAGGATATCGCGATCTGCCTGCGCAAGGCGAAGGAACTCGACCTTGAAATGTGGATCTTCGA
Source organism: Luteolibacter sp. (assembly GCA_035468505.1). GTDB lineage: Bacteria > Verrucomicrobiota > Verrucomicrobiia > Verrucomicrobiales > Akkermansiaceae > Luteolibacter. Next base: position 1,068 of record DATISV010000645.1, read on the forward strand.
CGAGCGCTGGTGGCCCAGCCAGTCGGTGGCCGGCACCGTGCCACCCGAATACGCCGCCAAGTCATTGGTCGCCGAGGCCTTCGACGCCTCGCTGCCCGGCGCCTTCGAGGCCTCCGGCTTCGATGGCCCGCGCTACATCGGCGCGGTGGCGGGCCAGCTCACTGAAGACAACCGCTTTCTCGGCGACTCGCTGATCGACCTCGCGCCCTTCATCAAGGACGGCAGGCTCTTCTGGCAGCCGCCGCGCGGCAACTGGCGGGTCGTCAAGTTCACCCACAAGCAGGCCCGCGGCCTCGGTCAGCGCGGCGGCAAGGAGCTGAGCGTCGATGGTGCCAGCCGCGATTGCACCGAGTGGTTTCTCAAGACCGTCTATCAGCCGCACTACGACCGCTTCAAGGACGACTTCGGGAAATCCATCCCCGGCTTTTTCTACGACGAGCCGGAAACCATGGGCGACTGGGGCACCGAACTCGACGTCATTCTCAGGGAATGGGGCGTCGATTGGAAAAAGGCCTACGTCGCCTACAAGTTCCAGCTCGCCGGCGACGGTGATACCGCCGCCCGCTACCAATACATGGAAGCCATCGCCGAGGCCTGGGGACGAGTGATGTATGGCGGCATGAGCGAATGGTGCCGCGAGCGCGGCGTGAAATCGATCGGCCACTTCATGGAGCACGGCATGCTTTATGTCCATCCGACCTACTGCGCCGGCGACATGATGCGCCTGCAGAAATACAGCGACATGGGCGGCATCGACCTGGTGGTCAAACAGATGTATCCCGGCCAGCGGCCGCAGACGATCTATCAGACGCCCAAGCTCGGCAGCTCGATCTCGCACGTTTATGGCAAGCAGGACGACATCGCGATGTGCGAGATCTTCGGCGGCTATAACCAGGTGCTGACCTATCCGGAAATGAAATGGCTCACCGACCAGCACCAGGTCCGAGGTATCAATTTCATGATCCCGCATTCGTTCAATCCGAAGGCTCCCTACGACAAGGATTACCCGCCGTATTTCTATAACGACGGCCACGAGCCGCGCTGGCCGCTTTACCGCGTGTGGGCGGACTACACCAGCCGCCTCAGCCTGATGTTGACCGGCGGCCGTCATGTCTGCCCGGTGGCGATCCTGTTCAGCGGCAACGCCCGCCGGGTGGGAAGTTACATGACGCCCGAGGACATGACCACCGTGCTGCAGGACGCGCTCTACGACTGCGACTGGCTGCCCTTCGAGGCCTTTGAAAACCATGCCAGACTCGATGGTGCGAATATCAAACTCCACAACGAGAGTTATCAGGTTCTGATCGTGCCGCCCACCGAGGTCATCACGCACGCGGCCATGCTCAAAGCGAAAGCGTTTTTCGACCAGGGCGGCGTGGTCGTCGGCTACGGCCATCTGCCGTCGAAGTCCGGCACGGTCGGCGTCGCGTCCACCGAGATCGAAGCACTTCGCACGGCGATCTGGGGGCACGATCTGAAACCCTCCACCACCGCCAGCAACCGCAATGCCGCCGGCGGCCGGGCCTACATCCTGCCGGAAAAGCCCGACGTCGCCACGATCCAAGCCGCCCTGCATCGCGATGCCGGCATTCCGCCGGTCGTCGAAGTAATGAAAGGCAAGACGGACAACTGGCTGCACGTGCTGCACCGCGTGAAGGAAGACCGCGACGTGTTTCTCATCTGCAACCAGGACCACGACAGCCCGGCCAAGACTTTCGATCTCAAACTCAAAGCCGTGGGTTGTCCGGAGATCTGGGATCCGATGCGCAACCAAATCGAGTCCGTGCCATTCACCCGCGATGGCGATCATGTCACGCTGACACTCACCTTCGAACCGATGGAGAGCGTGTTGGTCGTGTTCGACAAAACCCGACGCACGCTGCCGCCACGACTCACCACCTCTGTCCTCGCCGCCGCGACCCAAAACCCGGTGACCGGTGGACCCGTCCCGCCCCCCGCGCCACCGCGCGCGCTCATCGAGCAGTCGCCCACCAAGATGCTCACCCTCAGCCCGGTGACCGGCAATCCATTCGAAGGCACATGCCAAATCCCGGCGGATGCCGTATTCAGCAGGGCCATTCTCGAAATGGACGGACTCGAACCCGAGGAGGCGGCCCGCGTGACCATCAACGGCGAAGCTGCAGGCGGCTTCATCGGCAAACCTCTCCGCCTCGAAGTGACCCGCCATCTCAAGCGCGGTGAAAACACCATCCGCATCGAACCCTTCGCCCCCGAATCGGTGCGTCTTGCACTCGTTAAATAATACAACCTAGAAACCATGAAAATCGACTCCACCACCCGCCGCGGATTCCTCGCGTCCTCCGGCCTCGCCGCCGCCGCCGTTTCCTTCCCGAACATCCTCCGCGCCCAAAACGCCACCGGTCCGAAACTCCGCGTCGGCATCATCGGCTGCGGCGGACGCTCGAACAACGTCGGCGACATGGCACTCAAGGACGGCCGCTTCGAAATCGTCGCGCTCGCCGACTACTTCCAGGACGCGGTGGACCAACAGGGTGAAAAGTTCAAGGTCCCCGCCAACCGCCGATTCACCGGGCTCGATTGCTTCCGGAAAATGATCGACGCCGGCGGCATCGACATCGCCGCTGTGCTCTCACCGCCGTATTTCCACCCCGAGCAGGTTGAGGCCGCGGTCGAGGCCGGACTGCACGTCTGGCTCGCCAAGCC
>DATISV010000646.1:0-5378 GCA_035468505.1 Luteolibacter sp.
GCTCCCCTGTTTCAGGAGCGTGGCGAGTTCGCGGGCCATGCCGCGGTGGCTGAGGAGGTCGGGGCGGTTGGGGGTGACTTCGAGTTCCAGCAACACATCGGATTCGAAGAGTTCCTTCACCGGTTTTCCGATCGGAAAATCCGCGGGCAGGATGAGCAGACCGTCCTCGCCCTTGGGCAGGCCAATCTCCTCGGCGGCGGCGAGCATGCCTTTCGATTCCACGCCGCGCATTTTCGTTTCGCCGATGGTGAATCCAGCTGGCAGTTCCGTGCCGGGCAGACAGCAGGGGACCTTGTCACCGACCTTGTAGTTCTTCGCGCCGCAAACGATCTGGCGGAGCTGGCCTTCGCCGCAATCGACTTGAGTGACACTGAGCTTGTCGGCATTCGGGTGCTGGATGGATTCGACGATTTGCGCGACAACGATCTTTTCCGAAGCGATGCCTTTTGTCTCGATGCCTTCCACTTCCACGCCGGCGAAGGTGAGCAAGTCGTCGATTTCCTTGATCGACTTGCCGGTGAGGTCGAGGTGGGTGGAGAGCCAGTTGAGGGAGATGTTCATGGGAAGAAGATTTTTTGAACCGCCAAGACGCCAAGAGCGCCAAGGAAGATAAGGGTTCAGGATTCTTGGAATTGGTTGGCAATGCGGCGGATGCCGTTTTTGATGAGTGGCACGTTGAAGTTGATGAGGAATCCGAGGGTTTTCCGGGAGAGTTTCAGATAGGTGGTGAGTTGCGCCTGATGGATTGGAAGAAGTTGTTCCACGGCTTTCAATTCGATGACCACCGAATCATTGACCAGAAGATCCAGGCGATAACCCGCATCGATCACGATGCTGTCATAATACACCGGTTGCGATTTTTGTCGCTCAACGACAAACCCGCGCTTCTTGAGTTCATGTTCGAGGCATGCTTCGTATGCACTTTCCAACAAGCCAGGCCCGAGTTCCTTATGGATTTTGAAAGCCGAGTCCACGATTTCCGAAGCAATGACATCAATTGCATTCATTTTAATATTACTTGGCGCTCTTGGCGTCTTGGCGGTTCAAAAATCTTCACGCGAACTGTTTCAGGAATCGCACATCATTCTCGATCAGCAGGCGGATGTCCTTGATGCCCCAGCGGATCATGGCGAGGCGGTCGAGGCCCATGCCGAAGGCGAAGCCGGTGGTTTTGTCCGGATCGTAGGCGCTGTCCTTGCGCGAGGCGTTGACGGCCTCGAACACGGCGGGATCCACCATGCCGCAGCCGGCGACTTCGATCCAGCGCGGGGCCTGGCCCTTGACGGTGAGTTTCACGTCGATCTCGAACGACGGCTCGGTGAACGGGAAGAAGTGCGGGCGGAAGCGGACTTCGGTTTCCGGGCCGAAGAGTTCGTGGAAGAAGTATTCGAGCGTGCCCTTGAGGTCGGGCAGCGAGACGTCGGTGGTGACGTAGAGGCCTTCGAGCTGGTTGAAGACCGAGAGGTGGGTGGCGTCGATCTCGTCGCGGCGGTAGGCGGAACCGGGAGCGATGATGCGCACCGGCGGCGGCTGCGACTCCATCGTGCGGATCTGCACGCTGGAGGTGTGGGTGCGCAGGAGTTTTCCGGAATCGAAATAGAAAGTGTCCTTTTCGTTGCGCGCCGGGTGGTCGGCGGGCGTGTTGAGGGCGTCGAAACAGTGGAACTCGTCCTCGATTTCCGGTCCGTCGGCGAGCGCGAAGCCCATGCGGCGGAGGATGGAAATCGCCTCGTCGCGGATCTGGGTGAGCGGGTGCAGCGAACCGGCGGCCAGCGGGCGGGCGGGCAGGGTGACGTCGATGCCGGCGAGCGCGGCGCGGTCGGCGGCGGCTTCGAGTTCGGCCTGTTTTTCCTCCAGCGCGGCGGTGATGGCGGTGCGGGCGGCATTGAGGAGCTGGCCGACTTCCGCCTTTTCCTCTTTGGGCACGTCCTTCATGCCGGCGGCGGCCTGGGTGAGGGTGCCTTTTTTGCCGAGCACGGCCACGCGGACCTCGTCGAGTGAGCGTTCGTCGGTGACGCTGGCGATTTGCGCGAGGGCTTCGGACTGGATGGCGGGGATTTGCTCCTTCATGGCGGGACGCGGGGCATAGCCCGAAACCCGCCGGTGGTCAAAGCCTTGTGTGCCCCGCGTTGCCTCATCCGGGGTCGGGCATGTTGCGGCCGAGTGGGTTTTTCTGCAACCATCGCACGCATTCTGCTATTCGCACGGGTATGACGCGCGAGCACGAACGATTGACCGAAGCCCGGAACGATGGGTGCCACTGGCGGCGCTGGGGGCCGTTTCTCAGCGAGCGGCAGTGGGCGACCGTGCGCGAGGACCCGTCGGATCACGGCCACAGTTGGTCGGCGTTTCCGCACGATCACGCGCGGCTGCGCGCCTACCGCTGGGGCGAGGACGGCTTGCAGGGCTGGTGCGACCGCAAGGGCCGGCTGTGTTTCGCGCCGGCGCTTTGGAACGGCCGCGACGATATTCTCAAGGAACGCCTGTTCGGCCTCGGCGGCCACGAGGGCAACCATGGCGAGGATGTGAAGGAGTGCTATTACTACCTCGATTCGTCACCGACGCATTCCTACACCAAGGCGCTCTACAAATATCCTCAGCGGAAATTTCCCTACGCGGAATTGCTGGTGGAAAACCAGAAGCTCGGCCGCGCTGCCCCGGAGCTGGAGCTGGCGGACATGGGAATGTTCGACGACGACCGCTACTTCGACGTGACGCAGGAGGTGGCCAAGCGCTCGCCCGACGACCTGCTGTGGCGCATCACCGTGACCAACCACGGTCCGGTCGCCGCGCCGCTGCATGTGCTGTCCACGCTGTGGTTCCGCAACACCTGGGCGTGGGGCGAACACCGCGATAAGCCGCGCAGGAAACCTTCGCTCCGGGGCGATGGCCACGGCGTGGTGGCCAATGATGAAACTCTCGGGAAATATCATTTCATGACCGATTGCCCCCGCCTCTGTGAATCGCCGCGCTGGCTGTTCACGGAAAACGAGACGAATCAGCGCGCGCTCGGCGGCAGGGGACATGCGCGGCACACCAAGGACGCGTTCCACCGCCTCATCGTGAACGGCGAGGCCGCCGCGGTGGCGAAGCGCGCCCGCGGCACCAAGGCGGCGGCGCATTTCGCTCTGCTGTTGCCGCCCGGCGCGACGATCACCATCCGCTGCCGGCTGCACGCGGCGGATGAAACCAACGGGATGCCTGGTTTCGAAGGCTTCGATGAAACCTTCGCCGAACGCATCGCCGAGTGCGACGATTTCTATCAGAACGTGATTCCCGCCGGGATACCGGAGGAGGAGCGCCTGGTCAGCCGACAGGGTTATGCGGGCCTGCTGTGGAGCAAGCAATTCTATCATTATGTGATCGACGAATGGCTGCGCGGCGGCGAGAGGCAGCCGCCCTCGACGGAGCGCATGCACGGACGCAACTCGGATTGGCATCACTTCCACGCGCGCGACATCCTCTCAATGCCGGACAAGTGGGAATACCCGTGGTTCGCCGCGTGGGACAGCGCCTTCCACATGATCCCGTTCGCGAGCATCGATCCGGATTTCGCGAAGGACCAGCTTCTGCTGCTTTTGCGCGAGTGGTACATGCACCCGAACGGCCAGCTTCCCGCCTACGAGTGGAATTTTTCCGATGTCAATCCGCCGGTACATGCGTGGGCGGTGTGGCGGGTTTACAAAATCGCTGATCGGAAAGGAAACCGCGACCTGCTGTTCCTCGAACGCGCGTTCCAGAAGCTGCTCATCAATTTCACCTGGTGGGTGAACCGCAAGGACGTCGAGGGACGGCATGTCTTTGGTGGTGGATTCCTCGGGCTCGACAATATCGGCGTGTTCGACCGCTCGCAGGCGCTGCCCGGCGGCGGGCGGCTGCACCAGGCCGACGGCACCGCATGGATGGCGTTCTACTGCCTGACCATGCTCTCGATGGCGCTGGAACTCGCCTTGGAAAAACCGGCCTACGAGGACATCGCATCGAAATTCTTCGAGCACTACGTCAACATCACCGACGCCATCAACACCCTCGGCGGCACCGGCCTGTGGGACGAGGAGGACGGCTTTTACTACGACCAGCTCATCATCGACCACGACCATCCGATCCCGTTGCGCATCCGCTCGCTCGTCGGCCTGCTGCCGCTGTGCGCGGTGACCGTGCTCAAGCAGAAGACCATCGAGGCGCTGCCCGGATTCCGCAAACGCATGGACTGGTTTCTCGTCAACCGCCCGGACCTGCTGAAATACATCGAAACCACCCGCGTGGACGGCGCGAAAAACTCCGGCCGCTGCCTGCTGGCGATCCCGTCGGAAGCCCGCCTCCGCAAGTGCCTCGCCTACATGCTCGACAGCGCGGAGTTTCTATCAGGTTTCGGCATCCGCTCGCTGAGCAAGATGCACGGGGAAAAACCGTTTGTGTTCGAGCATCACGGCATGCGCAACGAGGTGGTTTACACGCCCGGCGAATCCACCAGCGACATGTTCGGCGGCAATTCGAACTGGCGCGGGCCGATCTGGTTTCCCATCAACTTCATCCTGATCGAGGCGCTGGAGAGATATCATTACTTCTACGGCGAATCGTTCCGCATCGAATATCCCACCGGCTCGGGAAACATGCGGAACCTGCGCGAAATCGCCGCCGATCTGTGCGACCGCCTGCTCTCGCTGCTGCTCCCGGGAGAAGACGGCCACCGCCCCTGCTTCGGCGACGCGCGGCGCTATGCGGATTCGCCCGAATGGCGCGGTCTGCTGCTGTTCCACGAGTATTTCCACGCGGAAACGGGTGAGGGGCTCGGCGCCTCGCACCAGACCGGCTGGACCGCGCTGGCCGTGCGCCTGATCCGCGAGCGCCACGGCATCCTCGCCCACGCCATCAACGGCGACACGAAGGTGGTTTGATGTGGTTTCCCCTGGGTTGTGCGCTATGGATCGTCGCGCAGCATGAACGGCGAGCCATCCATTCCGAACCGCGTCTATCCGGCGATGAGCCATCCGACGGCGGATCCCGCCGCGTTCGTGGTGGCGGCTCGCTTTGCCGGATTCGATGCGCCCGATCCGGAAAAGGCTCGCGTGTTGGAAATCGGCTGCGCCACCGGCCACCACCTGCTGCCGCTGGCGATGCACTGGCCGGAAGCGGAATTCACGGGCATCGATGTGAATCCGAACGCGATTCAATGCGCGCGAGACCTTGTGGACGAAGCGGGTCTGACCGGAAGAGTGGATTTCCATGCCTATGCGCTGGGGGATTTCAAAGCGGATGGGAAAACCTGGGACATCGTCATCGCGCACGGATTTTTCTCATGGGTGCCGGACGAGGTGAAACGGGACTTGCTCGCGTTCTGCGCGCGGCATCTGACACCAAACGGGCTGGCCGTCGTG
>DATISV010000647.1:0-1764 GCA_035468505.1 Luteolibacter sp.
TGTCGATTTTTGAAGTTCTTCATTCAAAAATCCAACCTCAGCAATCATCAATCGGAAATCGAAGACCTCGGTCATGACGCGCATGGACATCCTGGCGAAAAACCTGCTGATCCTCGCTTCGGCCGGCTCGGGAAAAACCTATCAGCTCGGCAACCGGGTAATCGGCCTCGTCGCGCGCGGTGTCGAGCCGCAGCGGATTGTGGCGCTCACCTTCACGCGCAAGGCGGCGGGTGAGTTCGCCGACGCGGTGCTCACCAAGCTCGCGCTAGCCGCCTCCGATGAATCATCCGCCGCACGACTGCGCGGTGAAACGGGCGTGGTGGACGCGGATTTCGCCGAGTCACTCGAACGCGTGGTCAAATCGCTGCCGCGGCTCACACTTGGCACCATGGACAGTTTTTTCGCCCGCGTGGTGCGTGGTTTCCAATACGAACTGGGACTCAGCGGCGGCAAATTCGATCTGTTGGAAGGTCCGCGTGCCGCCGCGATGCAGGATGAATTGCTGAACTCCGTGCTCGGCGGCGATGCGTTGAGCGCGGCCGACGGCGAGCGGTTTTTCCATGCCTTCCGCCGCGCCACCATCGGCCGCGAGAACCGCGGAGTGATGCACGCGTTGCGCGGATACGTGCGGCTGTGGCAGGACCGCCACCGCGCCGACCGCAAACTTGAATGGGGACCGCAGCGCATGGCGGAAGCTGAGCCGCAGCAGTGGGAGAAACGCAAATCCGCGCTCGCCGCCATTGTGATCGATCAACTCGATGCGTTTGTTTACACCGACAAACGCCAGCGAGCCGCTCTGGAAAAGGCGGTGCTCGCGCTCGAACAACACACCATCGGCAGCGGCAGTTTGTCGAAGGCCGGGAAATTGTTGGAAGGCATCCTCGCCAATGCCGGCGGCTCAGGCGCTCTAACAATATGCCATTACAAGGAGTTCACCGTCACCGGCGCGGCGGCCGACGCGCTGCGCGAAATGGCGTGGCTGGTTTCACAATGCGAATTCGCCGCCGCGCTCGAGCGCACCCGCGCGCTGCGCGAGGTGGTGGCCTTGTTCGACGAGCTTTGCGAAAAACGCCTGCGCCGCAACGGCATGCTCCAGTTCAACGACGTGAAGCTGCTGATGGGCGAATGGGCTCGCGACGAGGACGCCCGCCTGCGCCGCGAGGCCGTGGACTTCCGGCTCGACGCCCGCCACGACCACTGGCTGCTCGACGAATTCCAGGACACCAGCCGCGCCGATTGGACCGGCCTGCTGCCGCTCATCGACGAAGCCGCCACCGGCGAAGATGGATCGATCTTCATCGTAGGCGACCGCAAGCAGGCAATCTACGGCTGGCGCGGCGGCGATGTGCGCCTGTTCGACGAAGTGACCGAACGCTACGGCGGGAACTTGCGAGTCGAGCCGATGGAGGTTTCCTGGCGCTCGTGCCCGGAGGTGCTGGAACTGGTGAATCTGGTCTGCGGCGATGAGGAAACCATGGCCGAATTGTTCGGCACGGCCTCGCGCCGCTGGACGGAGGACTGGCGCGAACACATTCCCGCCAAGCCGCTCGCCGTTGAATCGAAACGCGGCGAGGCGCGTGTGGAAGTGGTCGGCGATTGGGAAGCCCGTCTCGAACGAATGGCGGAGATTCTAACAGAAATCGGCGTGGGCAAGCGCTACATGACCTGCGGCGTCCTGTTGCGCGACAATGAGTCTGTGAAGGAAACGGCCGACTTTTTGCGCACGCGGCATTTCGACGTGATCGAGGAAGGCCGCCGCCTGCC
>DATISV010000648.1:0-3431 GCA_035468505.1 Luteolibacter sp.
CATCGTCACGATCTTCCTCGGCCTTTGCGTCGGCCTCAAGATGGGCGGCACCAAGGAGAAAATCCTCGCCAGCGGAGCCACCGTGGACGTGCACAATTTCCTCAACGCCCAGACGCTCGGCATCCTTGCCCTCGGCATCGTCGCCTTCGCCGCCGCCACCGCCGCCGGCGTGCTCATGGCCAAGCTCATGAACGTATTCTCAAAAAACAAAATCAACCCGCTCATCGGCTCGGCCGGCGTCTCCGCGGTGCCGATGGCCGCGCGCGTCTCGCACGATGTCGGCATGAAGGCGGATCCCGCGAACTTCCTTCTCATGCACGCCATGGGCCCCAACGTCGCCGGCGTCATCGGCAGTGCCCTCGCCGCGGGATATTTCCTCTCCCTGTTCAATTAATCGTCACCCCATTCCATGAGTCATTCGTTTCCCACCCTCACGGCTGCCGAGGCCGCCGCATTGATCAAACACGACGAAGTTATAGGATTCAGCGGATTCACCCCCGCCGGTTCGCCCAAGGTCATTCCGCCCGCGATCGCGGAAAAGGCCATGGCCGAGCATGCCGCCGGGCGTGAGTTCAAGGTCGGCGTCATCACCGGCGCCTCCACCGGCCCGTCGCTCGACGGATCTCTCGCCAGGGCGGATGCCATCAAGTTCCGCACGCCCTATCAGTCGGACAAGGACCTGCGCGCCCGCATCAATGCCGGCAAGACGCACTTTTTCGACATGCACCTGTCGCTGCTGCCGCAATACGTGCGCTATGGATTCCTCGGCGAGGTGGACTGGGCGGTCGTCGAGGCCGCGGATGTATCCACCGATGGCAAGATTCTCCTCACCACCAGCGTCGGTGCCGCGCCCACTTTCCTCCACCGGGCGAAACGCGTGCTGATCGAACTGAACCGCCGCCATCCGAAGGAACTGCTCGGGTTCCATGACATCTACGAACCGGAATCCCCGCCGCACCGCCGGCCCATCCCGATCTGCAGCGCGGAGGACCGAATCGGCACCCAGCGCGTGTGGGTGGACCCGAAGAAAATCGTTGGCGTCGTCGAGTCGAACCATCCCGATGAGGTGAAGGACTTCAGCCCGGTCACCGAGGTCACCAACCGCATCGGCATGAATGTCGCCAGCTTCCTCGCCGCGGAGATCCGCAACGGCCACGTCCCGAAATGCTTCCTGCCGATCCAGTCGGGCGTCGGCAACGTCGCCAACGCCGTGCTCGGCGCGATGGGCGAACACCCGGAAATCCCGCGCTTCCAGATGTATTCGGAAGTCATCCAGGACTCGGTGATCGATCTGGTGAAACAGGACAAGTGCTCGTTCGTCAGCGGCGTTTCCCTCACCGTCACCGATGCCGTGCTGCAAGGGATGTATGAAAATCTCGATTTCTTCCGCGGCAAACTCCTGCTGCGTCCGCAGGAAATCACCAACAATCCGGAAATCGTCCGCCGCATCGGCATCATCTCCATCAACACCGCGCTCGAGGCCGATATCTTCGGCAATGTCAACTCGACTCACGTGCTCGGCCAAAAGATGATGAACGGCATCGGTGGCTCCGGCGATTTCACCCGCAACGCATATATCTCGATCTTCACCTGCCCGTCCACCGCCAAGGGTGGCAGCATCTCCACCCTGGTGCCGATGTGTTCGCACATGGACCACAGCGAGCACTCGGTGCAGGTGCTCGTCACCGAGCACGGAGTGGCAGATCTCCGCGGCAAGGACCCGCGCGAGCGTGCCGAAGCCATCATTTCCAACTGCGTGGATCCGTCTTATGCCGACCTGCTTTGGAAATACTTCAAGCTCACCGTGAACGGCCATACCCCGCAGACATTCCGCTCCGCCTTCGCCTTCCACCAGACATTCCTCGAGACCGGCGACATGCGGAATACAACCTTCTGACCGTGGCGGCGGTTTGCAACCGCCATGCCCGACAATCATTCATACATTTCCGCCCATGACCACGCAGGCCGAACATCTCCTATCCGAATTCCCCGAGCACACCTACGAGCAATGGCACGCCGCCGCCGAAGCCTTGCTCAAGGGCGCGAACTTCGAGCAGAAACTCGTCAGCAAGACCTACGAAGGCATCACTATCCAGCCAATCTACCGCCGCGAGAACATCACGGATCTGGAACACCGGAAGCACTTTCCCGGCTCCGGCTCGCTGGTTCGCGGCAGCCACGCCGACGGTTTCCTCAAAGCCGGATGGGATGTTTCCCAGGAACTCAAGGCAGCCACGCCTGAAACCCTCAACACGCTGATTCACGAGGGACTCAACGGGGGACAGAGCGAACTCAATATCTACGTCGGCTGCGGTCAGGACGATTGCTGCACCGGCGGCACCCGCATCGACACTGCCGCCGATCTCAAGGTCGCCCTCGACGGCGTGGCGCTCGACGCCGTTTCCACCTGGTGGCAAAGCGGCCCGGCCTGCGTGGCCACCGCCGCGCTCGTCATCGCCGCCGCCGAGGACATGGGCACACCCGCCGCCAAACTACGCGGCGGCTTCGAAAACGACCCGCTCGGCCAGCTCGCCGCCAAAGGTATTTCGCGCCAGCCGCTCACGTTGCGTTTCGACCACATGGCCGCTCTGACAGACTATGCCGCCAAGCACGCCCCCGGCCTGCGAACGATCAGCGTCACCGGCGACGTCTGGCACAACGCCGGTGCCACCGCCACCCAGGAACTCGGTTACGTGATCGCCACCGCCGTCGCCTACATCGAGGAAATGAAGGCCCGTGGCCTGGATCCCGCCGCCGTGCTGCCCCGCATCCGCATCCGCCTGGCTGTCGGCTCGGACTATTTCATGGAAATCGCCAAGATCCGCGCCGCGCGCTGGCTCTGGAGCAAGATGACCGACGCCTACGGCGTGGAAAACACTCCCGTCCATATCCATGCCTCCACCTCGAAGTGGAACAAGACCACCTACGACGCCCACACCAACATGCTGCGCGTCACCTCCGAGGCCTTCGCCGCCGTGGTCGCCGGCGTGGATAGCCTCCACATCGGCCCCTACGACGAAATCTCCGGTAAAACCGACGAGTTCTCGCGCCGCATCGCCCGCAACCTCCACACCATCCTCCGTGAGGAATGCGGACTCGACCGCGTGATCGATCCCTCCGGCGGCTCCACTTATATCGAGTGGCTCACCGACAAGATCGCGGAAAAATCATGGGCCGTCTTCCAGGACATCGAAAAACAAGGCGGCATGCTCGCCGCGCTCGAAGCTGGCACTGTCCAAAAAGCCGTGCAGGACGTCTGCAAGGCCAAGCTCCAGAACATCCGCCGCCGCAAGGACCGCATCGTTGGCGCCAACATGTATCCCGATCTCAAGGGCAAAAAACTCGCCATCCACAAGGTAGAGTGCCGCGCCGGTGAACCCATTCCCGGTGCAACGCCACCGCAGCAACTCGCCATCACCCCGTCTAACAGC
>DATISV010000649.1:0-7777 GCA_035468505.1 Luteolibacter sp.
TCATTCACATACAACCGCGCCTGCGCGGCGATGCCAGTGCAGGCGAGGAATCCGAGCGCGAGCCATGCTTGGGAAAGTCTCATCATGGGAAATCTGCCGCGCAACCTAGACGCCGGTCCGCCCGGTGGCAACCGGCGCGTGCGCCAGCCGGCGGAAAATCCCGATCCACTCGCGCCCCTCGCGACCCGGATAGGCGCTCGCCGGGACCCAGCCGTCGATTTTCTCGAACCACGGCGAGAAGGTTTCCAGCAATTCCTCCACCGACACCTTGAACGGCGGCCCTTCCTCATCCTCGTTCGGGTCCCACGGGTGCAAATAGAACACGCCGGTCAGGTGACCGCCCTCCGGCAGCACCGCGGCGGCGGACGCCGCATAGTCGCGGCGACGAAGCGGATCGATCGCACAAAAGCACGTGTGCTCCCAGATCGCCGGGAAAGATTTCCCCTGACACCACGCCGGATCGAGAAAGTCGCCGACCTCGTAGAAAACCCCGGCCTGCGGGGAAAGTTCGCGCGCCTTCTCCACTGCGGTCGCGGAAATATCCAGGCCATGCGCCCGGATTCCCGACTCCGCCAGCGCGCGGACATCATGCCCGCTGCCACAGCCCGGCACCAACACCGGTCCGCTATGGAAGAATGCGGCTCCCTGCATTTCGATCAGTTCCAGCAACGGCGGTGCGGGTCCGCCACGGTCCCAGGGAGTTTCGTCGTTCCGGTAGCAGGTTTCCCAGTCTCTCATGAGCCGCAAGATTGGCCGTGAGCGCGGAAAATCAAGCATGAGGCTTGGAACGAATCATCTGCGACCACCAGCCGATGCTTGATCCCGCCAATGTGTTTGGAAAATGATTTCTTGTCAGCCATTCTCCAAACACGGAGCGTGCACTCCGTCCTCACCGATGCCCCCCCAACAACCCCTCATGCACATGAAAACTCCCCCCTGCCTCACGGCCATCACATCTAGCGCATTCGCATGGATCTTCTCCTTCTCACTCCAGGCGAACGCCGCCGAGTGGAATGTCCCCGCGGATTTTCCAAGCATCCAGGCCGCCATTGACGCGGCGGCGGCCGGCGATGTGATCCGGGTCGCTCCGGGCACTTATCAAGAGAATCTCGACTACCGGCAGAAGGACGTGGATCTGGCCAGCACCGACGGCGCCGAATCCACCATCATCGACGCGGCGCAGAAGACCGGTGTGAAAATCGGACCTGCTGGATCGTTCAGCGGATTCACCGTCCGCAACGCGCGCGCCAGTTTCGGTGCCGGGATGGAGGTCCGGGGCAGCGGTTCCCGCATCACCCGGAACATCTTCGAGGACAACGCGCAAGGCGGTGGCGGATTCGGCGCCGCCATCGGGATGAACTCCGCCTCGCCGATCATCGAAGGCAATATCTTCCGCCGGAACAGCGCCGACAACCAGTTCCTCTCCGGAGTGGTCGCGATGGTCAACAGCTCATCCCCCTACATCGCCAACAATATCTTTTACGACAACCCGGCCCGGGCCATCAACGTGACGGTTCCGACGGATGCCAGACCGGTGGTGATCAACAACACCATGGTCGGCAACAGGGCTGGCGTCCGGGTGGACACCCGGATCCCTACGGCCAACCAGATCTACCGGAACAACCTGATCCACGGCAACACCATCGGCTTTGAAACTGAATTCGGCAGCGCCGCCAACAAGCCGACCTGGCAGAACAATCTGGTCTCCGGCAACGGCACCAACTACAGGAACGTCTCCGACCAGACCGGCATCGATGGCAACATTGACGGCGACCCGCTGTTCGAGGATGCGGCCGTCGGAAACTACCGCCTGCGAGTCGGTTCGCCCGCCATCGATGCCGGCGGCAACCTGCTGGCTCCGGCGGTCGATTTCGATGGCGGAAGCCGGCCCTTCGATGGCAATGGCGATGGCGTCTTCGCCACCGATATCGGTGCCTTCGAGTATTCCAGCGGCAGCATCTTCCTGTCGATCGAGGGCGGCGAACTCCAGGAATGCCTCACTCCGCAGGGAAACACCGTCGAGGTGGAAATCACCCCGACTCCCGAGGATCTTGAAATCGCCAGCGTCGAATTGTTCCTCAACGGTGCGTCCATTTCGACCGAGCGGGTTTCGCAAGTGACCCTGCCGATGGGAATCCACCAGCTTGATGCGGTGGCGATCCTTGCGGACGGCAACGAACTGCGCAGCGAGCGCACGGTCGAGGTGGTGGACACCACCGCACCGGTCATCGACGCGCGCTTCGTGGACCGCCGCAGCGGACGCGAGCTGCAATCCATCGATGCCAACGGCATGAGCTTCGTGACGGTGAAAATCGACGCCGACGACGCCTGCGATCCGGAGCCCGAAGTCGAATCGATGTTGGGCACGGAAATCGGCGACGGCGCCGATCTCAACATCATCGGCCAAAAGGGCCAGCTCAGGCTCAACACCGACAAAGTCACCCTCAAGGTGATGGCCACCGATGCCAGCGGCAACGTGTCGGTTGAAACCAAGCACCTGTCGATCAGGGGTAAAAAAGGCGAAATGAGCGACACGCGGTTCAAAAGCCGGGGCCGGCCGCCCGCACCCGGAAAAACATCGCCGGCTCCGCCATCGGCAGCGGAACGGCGATCATTGCGTCCGCTCCGCTGACAGTCGTCAGTTCGTCCCAATCATCCAGTGTTTCGCTGGACTCGACCGTGTAATCGATTCCCTGCGCGCCGTGAAATGATAACTCGATGCCCGCGGCGGAGCGGCTGAGTTGCGGTTCGAAACGCGAGTTGCTGTCGAATGGGTCGCTGCCGAAGGCGATTTCGTATTCGTCGCTCTGGCCGTCGTTGTCGTCGTCGGGGTCGGTGAAGTCCGGATCGCCGTCGAGATCGTTGTCTGTTAGAAAGACGACCGAGAGATTGTCGAACGCGAGACCCTGCGGCGGCTTGGCTGGATTGGTGAACGATTGCCCGCCGTTCGGCTGGCCGGGTGAATGCGGAATCCCGCTGAACTTCGTCCATGTGAAATCCGCCGCGGTTCCGCCCGTGCCGGCGAGACCGAGCGATGCTTCACCGATCGGTTCGTTGCCGTTTTGAGACACCGCGATATCGGTGGATGTGAGGCCGGCGGCGGGACCGTCGGTGGCGGTGAAGGAGCCCTCATAGGAGATGAATTGCAGCACCGACGAACCCGCGACGAGCGCAAGGCCGTCGGGATCGCCGTTCTGGATGCCGGAGATCATTTTGTGATAGATCCGATGTCCCGAGGCAGCGATTTCCGGTTCTTGGAAATTTTGGAAGGTGTCGAGCGGATGTGTGCCATAAACCGTGCCATTGGAGCCGTTGTAAAGCAGCAGCGAGAGATCCGCCACCTCACCGCTGTAGCCGGGCCCAACCACGATCTCCACGAACTCGCCGGTGTCGCCGCCCGTGTTGTCATAGTGGAATTCGTTGATGAATACATCGTCGGGTTGCTGCTCCTGCATCTCATCCGGCAGGAAGGAAACCCGCAGCTCGAAGGACTCGTCGGGTTGCACCCATAGGTATTTGGCCAGAGCGCTGAGAGCGACGGGAATGCCACCGGGCTGCGGACCGTCGGCCAGCGTGGTGTCCGCAGTGAAGGCAAGGCCCGGAAGCGGGATCGTCTGCCCGTCCAGCACCAGTTCCACCTCGATCCGGTCCGCCGCCCCGTCGTTGACCGCGCGCCATTGTTCGGCATCGAGAGAAATGGCCAGGGCGGTGAGCGGCTGCGACGAACGGTTTTCGAAAACGGCCGACAGTTGTGCGGTTTCACCATTTGTCAGAAACCCGGGAGCCGTGTTGCCCGGCACACCATAGGCACGCCAGCCGGGCTGACCGGAAGAGCCGTCGTCGATTCCCTGCCAACCGCCACCACCCGTCGTGATCCACGGCGAGGGAGCGCGCGCGCCGGTGAACCCTTCGAAGTTATCGTTCATCGTATCGCCGGGTTGCAGGAACACATAGGGATTCGGCGGATCGAGTTCCAGATCGGCGAACACCGCGTAGTGGTCGGAGGCGATGGAACTGGTGGCCGCAGCCAGTGGACCGCCCGATTTCGGCAAGCCGTCATCGTTCGAAAAATCAAGTTCGGAGTTATAGATTTCCACGGCGAACTCCCGCCCGGCGATGGCCGGGGACACCAGAATGAGATCGAGGGCGGGACCGCCGGAAAAAGTGGTGCCGAATGTCGATGCCGCACCGTCGATTTGACGGGCGTCGAGTCTCACTGCGGCTGGGACGCTGAAGTAATCCACCGGATTGACGAAATAGGTGACGGGAAAAGTGATGTCATTTCCCAAGGAGAACGTTCCGGGCAAATTGGATGGTTCCTCGTTGAAGGTGGCCTGGATCGATGACGGGTTGAAGTCGCCGAGGATCACGAAGTTGTCGTCATCGGAAACGCCGCGGGCCGCCAGTTCGTTCACCAGCCGCCGCATTTCGACCGCCCGCCGGAAACGGTCTGCCAGGCCGGTTTCCGCCTTCATGTGGGGTGACACAAGCAGCGGATCGTTATCGGTTCCCGGCACATCCACCTTCACCAGCGCGTGGCGGCGGGTCATGTCCTTGGCCCCCTCCGGCGGGGCGATGCTGGCGCTTTCCAAAAACGGAAACCGCGAGAGAAAGACCACCCGCAAGGTCGTGTCGAACACGACGGTCACGGGCGGGACATTGAGATAGTAATAACCCAGCGAGGCGGCCAGCGCTTCAAGGTCGTTGGGATTGCCCTGCAAATCCACGGAATGGATTTCCTGCAACGCCACCACGTCCGCATCGATGCGGGCGAGAATGTCGCGCACGGTGTCGTGGTCCGGCGTGCCGGGATCGCCGAGGCTGTAGATGAAGAAGGTCTCGCCGAAGGTCGCGCCGATATTGAAGGTGGCGACGCGGATCTCCACGGCCTGCGCGATGGCGGCGAGCAGCGCGGCGATGACGGATATCCGGCGAAACACCCGCCAATTTTCCATGCGTGAATGGATAATCCAGAGAATTCCTCACGGCGGATGTCCGCCATCGTCACGGAACCGGAGCGATCGCGGGCGGATGGGGACTCCTCGCGAACTGCATCAGGATGTTGGCCAGGAGTATCAAGATCCCGCCCGTTACCAGCGCCGGCGTGAATATCTCGTTTTGATAACGGGCACCGGCGATCGACGAAATCCATGCAGGAAGAAACAAAGCATAAGTCGAGGCGAAGACCGGCTCGGAAGTGTAGATCATTCCGGCCTCTACGGAACCGATCCTGGGCTGCCAATGGTTCATCAGCAGGAAGGCACCCACCGAGCAGAATGCCGCCAGCACCAGCACGAAGCCGAACGCCGGCCATGATGCGCCGGCCTGGATGAGCGCATCCGGCGACGGTGCCGATAGAATGGACACCGGCAGGAACATCACGGCGATGCCGGCGCACATCACCCAGGTGACCGGCCGACTGCGGTTGCCGCGGTAGCGCGGATTTTCCAGCGTGAGGATCTGGACCGAGAAAAACACCGCCGCAGCCAGCGTTTCCAGTTCGCCGCGACCGATCCGCGCATTTCCAAAGCCGAAACCGGATAGCACCGCGCAGCCCGCCACGATCAGAACGACCGCCACGGTCACGCGGACACCCGGCAATCGTCTCGTGCGAACACAGGCCACCAACGGCAGCACGATGCAATACGCCTGGGTCAGGAATGCCGAGGTCGAGGCCTCGGTGTAGGCGAGCCCGTCGGCCTGCAGCGCCATGCCGGTGCCGCCGAACACCGCCAACCAGAGCCCCTGCCGCAGCTCCAGCGCCGTCGGTTTGCCGCGCGGCAGGAACGGCAGAAGCATCAGCGCTCCCATGCCGAAGCGCGCGCACTGGATCCAGGCGGTTAGAAAAACGCTGTCCGCGTCCGGCAGGCGCGTGCCCTGCTCGAGATGCAGCGCTTTAAGCACGGGGAAACTCAAGCCCCAAAGCGCGCAGGCGAGAACGAGGAAAAACGCGGCCATGACCGTGGTTTATTGCCCGATCCTCATCCGCAAGCCGTCATCCCACAACTGCGTCACGATTTCCTCCTGCACCCGCTCCATCTCAGTGCGACCGGCCTCCTCGGCGTCTTCGTATCCGGCGAGGTGCAGCAGGCCGTGGACGAGATAGCGCAACAGCTCGCGGGCCGGCGGTTCGCCGTATTCCGCGGCGTTGCGTTCCGCGACCTCCGCGCCGATGACGATCTCGCCGTGATGGAATGTGATCACATCGGTGGCTCCCTCGATGTCCATGAACTCGCGGTGCACGCGGTCGCTCGTTTCATCGTCCACCAGCGCGACTTCGAGCGTGGCCAGATGATGCAGCGGGCTGTCCTGGTGCGCGGCGTGTTTCAGTGCCAGGTCCGCGGCCTCATGGGCCACGTCTTCGAGCGCGGTGAGCCAGTGTTCCGGCATCGCCGTGGCCTGCTGATGGTTGCCGATGATGATTTCTAGCGACATGGCGGTGGGCTTTCCTCAGCTCGCGCGCGCCGTTTCGCGCGGTTTTGCGACCACCCGTCCGCCGCGCGTGACATCGCGGGCCGCGGCGCGGCGCGGGGTGACGGATGACTTGGTCTCCTCGTCCTTCGGATAGTCGATGCGGCTGTGCAGCATGCTGCGCAGGGTGCCGGCGAAACTCTGCCGGATGATGGCGAGTTCGCGCAGCGTGAGCGGGCAGTCGTCGAGCTGGCCGTCCTGGATTTTCTGGCTCACCAGGTCGTCCACCAATGCCCGGATGCGCGCGGGAGTGGGCTTGGTGAGCGAGCGCGACGCGCTCTCGATGGTGTCAGCCAGTGCGATGATGCCGCTCTCGCGGGTGCTCGGGCGCGGGCCGGGGTAGCGGAAGTTCTTCTCGTCCACCACCGGCAGGTCTTCCGGGTTTTCGAGGCCGCGGCCCACTTTTTCCATCTCCAGTTTCTTCTGCTCGCGCGCCTTGTGGAGGAAATAGGCGACCACCGAATCGCCGTGGTGTTCGCGGATCACGTCGATGATGCGCGGGTTGAGTTTGTGTTTCACGGCGAGGTCCACGCCGTCCTTGACGTGGGCGATGATGATGAGCGCGCTCATGGTGGGCGTGAGCGTGTCGTGCGGGTTCTCGCCGCTCTCGTGCTGGTTCTCGATGAAGTAGCCGGGCTTCGAGAGCTTGCCGACATCGTGGAAATACGAGCAGACGCGGCACATCGGGGCGTTGGCGCCGATTTTGTCCGCCGCCGCCTCGGCCAGCGAGGCGACCACCAGGCTATGGTGGAAGGTACCGGGCGCCTCGAGCTGCATGCGGCGCAGCAGCTTGTGGTTCAGGTCGCTGAGTTCCAGCCAACTGATATTGGTGGTGAGGAGGAAGAGCCCCTCGAACAAGGGCAGCAGGCCGCTGATGAGCAGCGCGGTGAAGATGCCGGTGCCGAGCGCGGCCGCACTGCCCGCGCCGAGCGCCTGGATGTGCAGGACCGCGCCGGGTCCGAAGCACGCTGCGAGATCGAGTTTTCCCACCAGCAATCCGAGCAGCAGCGTCACCGCGCCGACATAGATGCCGGCTTGCAGCAGTTGCAGCCTGCGCCGCACCTCGTGGGCCAGCAGCACACTCACCACCCCGGCCACCATGCTCAGGACCATGTAAACCAGGGCCTGCCCCTGCGGCACGAACAGGCAGCCGAGAAGCGTGACGAAAACCGCGGAAAACGCCCCCACCGCCCGACCGAGCAGGACGCTGTGGAGGATCGGCGCGAAGGCATAGGGCACGATGAAAAACCGGAACAACTCGGGAACGTGGCCGCCGTCCACCAGCGCCATGACGATTCTCAGGCAG
>DATISV010000650.1:0-7675 GCA_035468505.1 Luteolibacter sp.
GGAAAGACGGACTTGAGCAGGGCTGGGATTGTTGGAAATCGTGGATTCCCAGGCGCGGCGGCTTTTTGCGCCCGCACTCCGCGGTTGACTCAGGCATTCCCATACACGAACCCTCGGCGTTGCCCGCCCCCCTCTCATGACCTTCAACGAAGCCCGCAAAGTGCTCGGCCTGGGGCCGGACGAAGATCCGCGCCCGCACCTCGCCGAGTTCCAGATCGTCCGCGAAAAAATCGCCCGCATGGTGCGCGAGGCTCCCAATGAAAGTCTCGCGCTGAGATATCAGGAAGGACTGCTCGAATTCGACCGCGCGCTTGCCGCCTGCCGCGAGTATCTTGAAGCGCTCGGTCTTTCCGCGGATGTGCCCGCCCCGGCCGCCGAAGAGGAAACCGCTGTTTCCGAACCACCGCCGGCCGAACCGGAGGTCATGGCGGAAGTCCGCTCCGGACGCGATGCCCTGTCATGGATCGCATGGCTGCTGGTTTTCCTAACAGGAGCGGCCGGGGGCGGCTGGCTTTATTTAAGACAGGAATGGGAAAGCGAACGCCAGCTTGCGGAGCGCATCGCGTTTCTCGATCGCCAGGGAACGATTTTCGTCGAGAACCGCCGCTGGGAGGATGCCGGGCGGGTGTTCGGCGAAATCGAGCGGCTCGCACCCGGCTCGGAAAAGGCGATCCGGGGTCGCGCCCTCATTGAGGCCGGAAGCCGTGAGGAAGAGAGCCAGTTCATCGCCTACTGGACCGGCCAGGCGATCGCCGAACTGGAAGCCGGCCGCCTGGATGAAGCCGATGCGGCGGCGCGGCGGGTACTGGAAAATCACCCTGCGGAGCCCGAGGCCGCGCAACTTCTCGAACGGATCGCCCAAGCCCGCGGAAACCTCGCGCGCCAACGCGATATCGATGCGGTGCGCCGCCTGGTCGAAGAAGGACAATGGGAGCCCGCCATGCAGACCGCGCGCCGCATACTGGCCGAAGACCCATCCCATTCCGATGCCGGCGAATTGCTCGCCACCGCCACCAAGGCGCTGGAAAAGCAGACGGCCGATCTGGTCCGCGCGGCGGAACTTTTCCGCATGTCCGCGGAGCGCGATCACGGCCAGTTCGACCAACAGGCCCTCGATTGGTTGCGCGAGGCCGTGGTGCTCGCGCCCGACGACGCGAAGATTGCGGCCTTGTTGGAAAAAATGTCGTCCTACACCCGCACCCTGCGCGTGCCCGGCGATTACGCCACGCCCGCCGAGGCGATCGCCGCCGCGCGCGACCGCGACCGCATTGTGCTCGATGGCCAGTCGTGGAAAGGACCGCTGGTGGTGAATGCCGCGGTCGATATCGAAGGTGTGGGTCCGGAATTGACGATCGTCGAGTGCCCGCCCGGCGAAGGCAGCCCCATTGCCATCGGCCCGGAGGCGCGCGGCGCGCGGGTCAGCGGCATCACGTTCCGGCACGAAACATTTCTCGCGGATGGCAGCGAGCGTTTCGCCGCCGCCGTGGTGCGGGGCGGGGGAGCCACTTTTGTCGATTGCCATTTCATCGAAGCCAGCGGCCACGGGCTGGTGGTCATCGATGGCGGCGAACTCGTCGCCAGCCGCTGCCGGTTTTCCGGAAACGGCTGGAACGGCGCGGCCGCCATCGGCGCGGGCAGCCGGTTGGAAGTGCGCGATTCACAGGCAGTCGAAAATTTTGGCCACGGCATCGAGTCGTGGGACGGGGCATCGGTCACGCTCGTCAACAACCGCTGCGAGGGCAACACCCGCAACGGGATCCACGCCGACAACCTGCGCGCCGCCGCCGTGATCGAGGGCAACCAACTCGTTGCCAACCGCGAATACGGCCTGGTCCTCACCAGCGCCGGCACCGGCAAGGTCGCCAACAACACCGCACGCGGCAACCTGCTCGGCGGCTTCGTCGTCCGCCGCGCCGCCGCAGCCGTCGTGTTCGAGGGCAATCAGGCGCGCGACAACCAAGGCCCCGGGCTGGTGACCGAAAGAGGACTCAACGCCTCCGACTACGCCACCGTCCGCCTCGAAGGCAATCGGCCCACCCAATCGCTGATCAACGTGGTGTTCCCCGGCATCGATGCCGAAAACGCCAAAGCGGACGAGTGAGAATGGCTACCACCGGGTGGTGATAGCCATCGATTCAGGAGGGCGGCGGGATGCGATTTGCCGGATCAGGCGGTGGCACCGACTGCGCCGGGTAGCGGGCCGTCGTCTTCGGTTTCGTCTTTGCCGGACGATTTCGAGGCGGGCTTTTTCTTGAACTCCTCGGGCACCGGCGGCGGCTTGGGTGCGCTCGGCGGGTCCTTCATTTCGCCATGCTCGATGAGGTCGCGCAGGTGGTTGGCGTCGAGCGTTTCGAATTCGAGCAGCGCCTTGGCGATGAGTTCCACCTTGTCGCGGCCCTCGTTGAGGATGCGCTCGGCGGTCTGATAGGCGTCGTCGATGAAGCGTTTGATTTCGGCATCGATCACGCGGGCGGTTTCCTCGGAGTAATTGCGGGATTTAGTCATGTCCCGGGCCAGGAAGACGGGCGAGTCGCCCTCGCCGTATTCGACCATGCCGAGTTTGTCGCTCATGCCCCACTCGCAGACCATGTGGCGGGCTAGCGCGGTGGCCTGGCGGATGTCGCCGGACGCGCCGTTGGAAACGTCGTCGCTGTGGAACGACTCGGCGATGCGGCCGCCCATGGTGACGATCAGGTTGGCGAGCGCTTCCTTTTTCTGGGTGGAATACTTGTCGCCTTCCGGCAGGTACATGGTCGCGCCGAGGTAGGGTCCGCGCGGGATGAGGGTGACGTTGTGCAACGGCTTGGGGTCCGGCAGCACCATGTTGAGGTAGGCGTGGCCGGCTTCATGCCAGGCGGTGCCGATCTTTTCCTTGTCGGACATGGCGAGGCTGCGGCGCTCGCGGCCCCAGCGGACCTTGTCGCGCGCCTCTTCCATTTCATCCAAGGTCACGGCGGAGAGCCCGCGGCGGGCGGCGAGCAGGGCGGATTCGTTGATGAGATTGGCGAGTTCCGCGCCGGAGAATCCGGGGGTGCCCTTGGCGATGCGCGAGAGGTCCACGCCGGCGGCGAGTTTGATCTTCTTGACGTGGACGCGCAGGATTTCCTCGCGGCCAGTCACGTCGGGCAGGCTGATGGTGACCTGGCGGTCAAAACGGCCGGGGCGCCGCAGCGCGGGGTCGAGCACGTCGGGGCGGTTGGTGGCGGCGATGATGATGACGCCCTCCTGGGTGTCGAAGCCGTCCATTTCGACGAGAAGCTGGTTGAGTGTCTGCTCGCGCTCGTCGTGACCGCCGCCCATGCCGTGACCGCGGTGACGGCCGACGGCGTCGATCTCGTCGATGAAAATCAGGCACGGCGCGTGTTTTTTGCCCTGCTCGAACATGTCGCGGACACGCGAGGCACCGACGCCGACGAACATCTCGACGAAGTCGGAACCGGAGATCGAGAAGAACGGCACGTCCGCCTCGCCGGCGATGGCGCGGGCGAGCAGGGTCTTGCCGGTGCCCGGAGGGCCGACCATCAGCACGCCTTTCGGGATCGAGCCGCCGAGTTTCTGGAACTTGCGCGGATCGCGGAGGAAATCGACGATTTCAAAAAGCTCTTCCTTGGCTTCCTGGATGCCGGCGACGTCCTTGAAGGTCACCTTGTTCCGGTCCATGGTGAGCAGGCGGGCCTTGCTTTTTCCGAAGGACATCGCGCCGCGGCCGGCGGATTTCATTTGCTGGCGGAACAGGAAGAACAGGATGGCAATGATCAGCAGGAAGGGCAGGAAGGTGAAGAGCGCGTTTTTCAGGTAGTCCGTGCGGCGCTCGTAGATCGCCTGGTCCTTGACGAGTTCGCGCAATTCCTCGCCCTGGATCACGGTGGAGACTTCCACACTGAAGGGCGAAGCCTCCAGCGGCTTGCCGGTTTCGTCCTTGGGTGCGACGAGATTGGTGACCATTTCACGCGTGCCCACGACGAGCGCATCGCGGGAGTCCGGAATGGTGAGGATGCGAAGCGGGTTGGCGGCGTTGTCCAAGCTCACTTGCTCGAGCGCGAGCGCGCGCCGCAGCTCGGCCAGCGAGATCACCTCGGTCGAGTTTTCGAGCCTCGCGCGGTCGGCTTCGGAGATGGGAGTCATCCGGATATCGTCACCCAGCAGATCACGGATTTTTGCGGCTTGCAGGTCGAGGTTGACCCTCACTTGGAAATCGGTGGTCTTGATTTCCGGGTTGTCCGGTTTGGCAAGCGGCGGATTGACCCAGCCGGAAATGACCGCGTCGTAGGCGGTGTCGCTGGTGACCACCTTGAGCGGGCGCTTGGGATCGTCGGTGACGATTCGATCCTGGTCCCATGCCTCGCGGAACTGCGAGTAAGTGAAGGTTTTGACGTTCTTGTTGGCGGACGGCCCGAAGAACGCGAGCCCGAGAATCACGGAGGCCACGCCCAGCAGCACGAGCAGGCGCCAATTGAAACCATTCGCGTCGCCGGGTGGCTTGTGCGGATGATTGGGCGGTGGATTGGATTTCGGTGATTCGGACATGATGGACGGATGAAATGACCACCGCCGCTGACTCCGTGTGACGGACGCCGCGGCGGCGATTGTGGCGAGAAAGAATAGCCCCGGGGACTGAAAAGCAAACCCCTTTTTTGGAAGCGGCTGAGCGCGTTTTCGGGCCGATTCCTTGACTTGATCCGCTTCGTGCGGGAAGCGAGCATGACGCCATGTTCCGCAAACGCCATGGCCCGCCCGGCTCCGCTCCGGCCACCCTCGTGCCCCACACCGTGGAAGGTCGCGCCAACAAGCCGGCGATCCAGGTGGCCGCCTACGACGGACAACACCTGTCGGAGCGCGAATGCGCCGACATTGGCGGATTGCCATCGGAGATCCCGTCCACGGGAGTGACCTGGATCAACATCGACGGTCTCGGCGACGTGGACCTGCTCAAGCAGCTCGGCGAGCGGTTCAAGCTCCACCCGCTGGCGCTCGAGGACGTGCTCAACACCGGCCAGCGGCCGAAAATCGAGCACGCGGCCGATTATGTGTTCATCGTCGCCCAGATGATCTATCAGGATGGCAACCGCGCGTTTCAGGTCGAGCAGGTGAGCCTGTTTCTGGGTGCCAATTTCCTCATCACGATCCAGGAGGAGGGCGAATACGATGTGTTCGAGCCGGTGCGCCAGCGACTGCGTGCGGGTAGGGGGATGATCCGCCGCTCGGGCGCGGATTACCTCGCCTACGCGCTGCTGGACAGCATCGTGGACCACTATTTCCCGGTGCTCGATGACATCGGCGAGGCGGTGGAGGATCTGGAGGACTCGCTGTTGGAAAAACCGTCGCGCGACATGGTGGTCTCGCTGCACGATTACCGCCGCAGCTTCACGCACATCCGCCGCTTCGTGTGGCCGCTGCGCGAGGTGATGAGCGGACTGCTGCACGATAGCGGGGGATTCGTCCGCGAGCCGACGCGCGTCTTCCTGCGCGACTGCTACGACCACACGGTGCAACTCATGGATTTGGTGGAAAGTTACAAGGAACTGACTTCGGGCCTGACCGATTTGTATCACTCCAGCGTGGGACTGCGGACCAACGAGATCATGCGGGTGCTCACGGTGATCACCGCGATCTTCATCCCGCTCACCTTTGTCGTGGGAATTTACGGCATGAATTTCGCGCCGCGCGCCGAGGACGGCACGCGGCTGCCGCTCAACATGCCGGAACTGCACCATCCCTACGGCTACGTGGCGGTGATGGCGGTGATGTTCCTGATCGCGATCGGGCAGTTGCTGATTTTCCGCAAGCTGCGGTGGTTGTGATGGCCGTGAATTTGCACTTTGCCAGCGCGGCGCGGCCGTCCCATGATCCGCGCGCCCATGGCAGAGAGCACGCCCGCCGTCGATATCCGCAATCTGAGCAAGGAGTTCCGGACTTCCTTCCGCCGCAAGCCGTTGCGCGCGGTCGATGATGTGTCGATCCGCATCATGCCAGGCGAGGTCTATGGCCTGATCGGACCGAACGGCTCCGGGAAATCCACCACCATGAAGGCGCTGCTCGGGCTGGTGGCCCCGTCATCGGGAAACTGCGCGATCTTCGGCAAGGACTCGCTCAAGACGGACTCGCGCAACGAGGTGGGTTTCCTGCCGGAAAACCCGTATTTCTACAAACACCTCACCGGCGCGGAAACGCTGCGCTTTTATGGCAAACTCTGCGGGCTTGGCGGCAAGGCACTGGTCGGGCGCGTCGATGAACTGCTAGAACTCGTCGATCTGACAGGCGCGCGCGACCGCCGGGTGGGCGGCTACTCGAAGGGCATGCTCCAGCGCATTGGCCTGGCCCAGGCGCTGATCCAGGAGCCGCGGCTGGTGATTCTCGACGAGCCGACCGCGGGCGTCGATCCGGTGGGCTCGCGCCAGATCCGCGACCTGATCCTCAAGCTGCGCGACCGCGGTATCACGGTGTTCCTGTGCTCGCATTTGTTGGAGCAGGTGCAGGAGGTCTGCGACCACGTCGGCATCATTTTCCAGGGCCGCATGATCCGCGAAGGACGGCTTGAGGAGTTGATTTCCATCGAGGACCAGACCGACATCGTGCTGAAGGACGCCACGCCGGAGTTGTTGGAAAAAATCAACGCGCTGGTGGCGGCCACACCGGGTGCCGAAGTGGTGCATACCGGCAAGCCACGGACCACGCTTGAGCGCCTGTTCCTGCGCGAAATCAACGAGGAGAAACCATGACCGCCATCAACCACCAACCGCTCAAAGGCTCGCATTTCAGCCGCATCGGGGTGATCGCCGCCAACACCTTCACGCAGTTGGTGCGGATGAAGGTGTTCTATTTCATGGGCATCTTCGCGGTGATCGCCATCGCCAGCAATTTCTTCGACCTGCCGCAGCACGAGGGGCCGGAATCGGTGGGTGCGAACGTGCTGCGATCGATCAAGAGCTGGTCGCTGGGCGCGATGACCCTGTTTTCCGTGGTGCTCTCGGTGGTGGCCACCGCGCTGCTGCTGCCGAAGGACGTCGAGGACCGGACATTATATACCATTCTCGCCAAACCGGTGCCGCGCTTCGATTACCTCGCGGGAAAACTGTTAGGGGTTCTGATGCTGGTGTTCGTCTCGCTCGCGGCGATGGATCTGCTGATGACCGGGGTGCTGCACATCCGCACCGGCATGGTCGTCGAACAACAAATGCAAATGGCGCGGGCGATGGGCTGGACGCCGGACGCGATCGATTCGCTGCGCGAGGAAACCCTGGCCAACGGCCCGAACATGTCGTTGCAAGGCGCGGTGTTCGCGGTGTTCCTGCGCGCCTCGATCATGGCTTCGCTGGCGCTGCTGATCTCCACGTTTTCCACCAGCACGCTGTTCACCACCATTGTCAGCTTTCTGATCTATTTCATCGGCCATTTCCAGGCGGACGCGCGCGACGTGTGGCTGCACGCCGGCCAGGAAGGGGAGGGGGCTCTCGCCCGGCTCGCGGCGTTGTTGTTCTCGCTCATCCTGCCGGATTTCCAGCTTTTCAACGTGATCGACGCGGTGATCGAGGGGCAGGCGATGCCCTTGATCGCGCTCGGCAAACTGACCTTGGTGGGTTTGTATTACGCGGTCTTTTTCACCTTCGCCTCATGGTTCATCTTCGCCGACAAGGAATTCTGAAGCCGTGAAAACCGTTTGGAAATCCGTGGTTCT
>DATISV010000651.1:0-3086 GCA_035468505.1 Luteolibacter sp.
GTCAACACCGCCAACCCGAACCTCCGCATGGCCTATCACAAACTGATGTCCCGCCAGCACGAGGGCGCGGCGCGCATTTTCCGCAAGCACGGCATCGACTTCGCCGATCTCGCCACCCACGGCGACACGCTCGCCGAGCTTCACCGCCTGCTCAAACGCCGCAGCCGCAGGCGCATCCGCTGACCATGATCGCCGCCACCACCCTCGAACTGCGCGACGCCCCGCCGCCCGATCCGCTGCTGCCGGGCATCGGGCTGTGGCCGTGGTGGTTCGCCGCCGTGGTGCCGGTCATCGCGTTGATCGTGTGGATCATGTTCAAACACCGCAAGCCGGCCGCCGTGGACCCGCTGAAAATCCGCGAGCATGCCTTGCACGAAGCCGTCGCCGCACTTGATGCGGTGCAAACCAACGACCCGCGCGACGCGGCGGTGCAGTCGTCCCTGATCCTGCGGAGATATCTCTCGCTGGCCGTGCACGACCCCGCCCTGTTCGAAACCCACGAGGAATTCATCGCCCGCCATGACGCATTGAACGGGCTCAATGATAACGCCCGCGCCGCCGCCGCCGATGGTTTCGCGCGCCTTGCCGCGCTCAAGTACGCGCCGGTCACTCCGCAGGCCGATGCCGCAACCATTCTAACCGATTCGCGGCAGCTTCTCCACACCCTTCACCACGGCTTTGTCGCATGAGCGATTTCATCGATCATTTCCGTTTCGCCCATCCCGGCTGGCTGTTGCTGATCCTGCCGGTGCTGCTGCTCGTGTTCCTGCGCCGCGGCCGCGGGCCAGACGCCGCGGTGACTTTCCCGAACCTCTCGGTGCTCGTCAGCCTCGGCCGCCGCGTTCGCCGCACCGCCGCCGGTGTCGGGCTGCCCTTGCTCATCCTGGCCATCCTGCTCGCCATCCTGGCGATGGCCCGGCCGGTGTGGCGGAACCAGTTCCAAAACCGCACCGCCAGCGGGATCGATATCGTCATCGCCTTCGACGTCTCGCTCTCAATGGAGATCCCCGACTTCATCGATTCCGGCCGCCGCGTGAAACGCATCGACGTCGCCAAGATGGTGGTGGACGACTTCATCAGCCGCCGTCCGGACGACCGGATCGGCCTGGTCGCCTTCGCCGGGCGACCGCGCGACGCCAGCCCGATC
Organism: Luteolibacter sp.; assembly: GCA_035468505.1. Lineage (GTDB taxonomy): Bacteria > Verrucomicrobiota > Verrucomicrobiia > Verrucomicrobiales > Akkermansiaceae > Luteolibacter. The sequence goes on from DATISV010000651.1 coordinate 1,148, forward strand.
ACGCTCGACCACAAGTGGCTGCGGCAGGCGCTCGACAACCTGCGGCTCAACGACCAGTTCGACCGCGGCACCATCAAGGAGCAGGGGACCGCCATCGGATCCGCGCTCGCCGCCGCCGCCACCCGGCTCGATTCGCGCGATGCGAAAAGCAAGATCATCCTGCTCATCACCGACGGCGCGAACAACTCCGGCAAGATCGACCCGATCGAGGCCGCCGAGCATGCCAAGACGCTCGGCATCAAGATCTACACCGTGGCCATCGGCACCGAGGAAGGCCGCGTGGACCGCAGCATCCAGCGCTTTCCCTATCAGGAATTCGACATCCCCACGCTGCGCAAGATCGCCGGCATCACCGGAGCCGAACATTACTGGGCGCAGAACACCGAGTCGCTCCGCCGCACTTTTTCCACCATCGATCAGTTGGAAAAGACCGAGGCCCGGAGTTATACCGTCATCGAGGACAAGGAACTCTTCCCGTGGTTTCTCGGTCTCTCGCTGCTGGCCGCGCTTGCCGCGGCCGGCGTGATCCTTTTCCACCCGCCGCCGTCGCCATGAATTTCGCCCATCCCGCCTGGTTGATCCTGCTGGTGCTGCCGCCGCTGCTCGGCGTGGCCGCGGTAATGGCGGCGCGCCTGCGCGGCGGGCAATGGTCGGCGTTCATTGCGCCGCGCCTGCGCGGCGCGCTCCTCAAACGCGGCACGCGACTGCCGCATTGGTTCTCGCTGGTTTTCCTGCTCGCCGCCACCGCCGCGATGATCGCCGCGATGGCCCGGCCGCAGGGGGATTCCGGCACCCGCACCGAGAAATCGCTGGGTCGCAACGTTCTTTTCGCGCTCGACCTCTCGCGCAGCATGCGCGTGCAGGACGTGAAACCCGACCGCCTCAGCCGCGCGAAGATGACGATTTACGAACTGATGGAAGGCATGCCCAACGAGCGCGTGGGGCTCATCGGTTTCGCCGGCACCGCCTATCTCTACGCGCCGCTCACCATCGACCACCGCGCGGTGCGCGAGACCGTCGAGCAGATCGATGAAAACTGGATCACCCGCGGCGGCTCCAACTTCGGCGACGCCCTCCGCCTCGCCATCGAGACGCTCAAGGAGACCGGCCAGAAAAACAACGCGCTCGTCATTCTCAGCGATGGCGAAAAACACGACGAAGACCTCGAAGAGGTCATCGACCAAGCGGTCGAGGCCGGCGTGTTCATCATTGCCATCGGCGTCGGCACCGAGGATGGCGACTACGTTCCGAACACGGATTTCCCGCAGGGTCGCATGGTGGACCGCGACGGTCAACCGGTCATCAGCCGGCTCCAGTCCGACGTGCTGCGCCAACTTGCCAGCGAAACCCGCGGCCGCTACGCGGTGGCCTCCGGTGCCGCCGGAATGGCGGAAATGGTGCGCGATGTGGTGAACGATCTCGACACCTTCGAAATCGAAGGCCGCGAGCGCGCGATCGCCGTCGAATTCTATCAATGGCTGTTGCTGCCCGCGATTCTGTTCATGATCGCCTCGACGATCGCGGCCACCCGCTGGCGTGCCGTGCAGACCGCCATGCTCGCGGCCGGCGCGTTTCTAACAACCACCGGCGGTGTGCGGGCTGATCGTGTCTCCGATGCCAGGGACGCGTAGCGCTCCGGCGATTTCGAAGCGGCGCGCGAGGCCTACCGCGACCTGGCGGAAACCACGCCGTTCGATGCGCGGCGCGCGCGTTTCCGGCTGGGCGAGGCCACCGCCGCGCTGCGTGCCGGCGATGTCCGCGCCGCCCGCGATGCCTTCAGCGGGGCGCTGTTTTCCGAAAATCCCGATGTGCGCGGAAACTCGCACCTCGGCATGGGGCGATCCTTGTTTCAACTCGGCTGGCTGGTGCTCGATGATAGCCCGTATCCCGAGGCCGCGGATGAAATTCCGACGATCGAGGACTTCGATGAAATCGTGCG
>DATISV010000652.1:0-4418 GCA_035468505.1 Luteolibacter sp.
CGCCGCCGCTGCCGTCATGCTGGCGGTTGCCAACGGCGCGGGCGAAACGGCCGGCGAAATCTCCGGGGCTTCCGCTCCCGACATCGCGGGCCTGATCCGCGATCTGGCGGATGAAAACTACCGCGTGCGCGAAAAGGCGACGCGTGAGCTTTGGATGAGCGGCGAGGCCGCGCTGCCCGCGCTTGAAGAGGCGGCGGATTCGCCCGATCCCGAGCGTTCGATCCGCGCCCGCGAGGTGATGCGCAAGATCCAGCTTCACATCACACCCGACACGGACCCCGCGGTCATCGAATTGATCGAAAGTTATGCCTTGGCGACGCCATCCGAGAAGGCCGGGCTGATGGGGAAACTCCGGGACAAGCGCGCATGGCGGCAGATGCTCAAGTTATATGCCGCCGAGCGGGATGCCGGACTGCGGACGAAACTCCAATCGACCATGAAATCGGTGGCCCAGCGGGCGGCGCGCGAGCGGCTGCTCAAGGGCGATGCCGCGGGCGCGCGCGAGTTTCTCGAACTCTCGCCGGCGGACAGCGGAGGCTTGCTCGCGCTGGCGGAATTCCACCGCAGCCATGGAACCTTGGAGCGGGAACTCCAACGCGCGGAAAAAGTCCCCGGCCGAAACGGCGCGCTTTGGCGGCTGGCCCTGTTGCGCTCCAAGGGCGACGCCGCCGCCGCACGCAAGACCGCCGACGAGGCGGGCGAGGCCAGGATCGCCGCCGCCATGGCCGTGCTCGATGGCGATCCGCTGCCATGGCTGGTGTTTCTCCGCGATGACGCCGCCACCCCCGATGCGGTGCGCGAGTACAGCCGGCTTGCCGCTCGCCACTGGCAGGGTGAGGGGATCCGCGGCGGCGATCTCAAGCAGCTCTCGCGGATGGCGGATTCCGACGACGCCACGGTGAGCGGTGCGGCGCTCAACTCCCTTTTTCTGTTAGGTGAAACGGATCCCGCCGAACCGAAGTTCGCCAGGCAGCAGCGGCTTGGCGCGTTCGCCCACATGGACATGTTGGAGCGCATTCCGGAAGCGTTGGAAATTTTCGGCATCGATCCACAGAAGCCCGACTTCGGCGGCTGGGTGGAATCGCGGCTCGCCAGCTTGTTGGAAGACGAGATCGGGGACGAGGCTGGCTTGTCCGACAGCGACTCCGAGTTGATCGCACTGGCCAATTTCCTCGAACGGCGCGGCCTTCACGAGGAAGCCCGCGAGGCTTTCACCGAACCGCTGATCCGGGTGGCGGACAAGGACCTCAACGCGTTTTACGATTATCTGGGTAAAATGTTCGTCGGTCTCGGCGGTGCGCCGCGCCTTGGACGTTCGATCGCGCTGCAATGGGCCGGCGAGGATGACGAGCGCTGGCGGGAAGTGCGCATCGCCGCTTTCGGTGACAACGAGCACGCCAACGCATGGTGGGACTGGATCGAAGCCCTGCGCCCGGAGGCATCGCGGGCCGGGCGTTTCGAGGCGATGCTGATCATTTTCGAAATCCTGCCCGACCCCGCGGGCCGCCGCGCGGAGTGGATCGATGCGCTTTGGAAATCCATCGATCAAGGGCCCGCCAAACAGCGTGATGAGCGTGTCCGGCAGCTGGCCGAAATGTTCGCCGAAACCGGCGACGTGAACAACAGCCTCAAGGCATGGGACCTCGCCTCGCCGGAAACCCGCCAGAAGATTTTCTGGGGCCATGCATTGATCCACTTTTCCGCCGCCGAGCGCTGGGGCGAAGCCGCGGACCTCGTGCTCAGCCAGATCGAGGCGCTCATTCAAGCCGGGCAGGAACCCGGTGCCGACCTGCATGCCTACGCCGCCGCCTCATTGCGCGCGGCGGGGCGGGAGAAGGAGGCGGTCGTGCACGACGGATGGGTGGACCGGCTTTCGCTCGGTCATTCCTCCACCGCCATCCGCATTGCCAACGGTTACGCCTACGGCGGCGATTACTCACGCGCGGCCGACTGGTGGCGGCGTGCCACAATGTTCGCCGCTCCGGAAGGCGACGAATTTCCGCTGGCGGTGAAATTCCACGGCGATGCCCTGCTGCTGGACGAGAAATGGCCCGAGGTCGCCGCCACTTCCGAAGTGCTTGCCTCGATCTACGCCGGCACCGAATACCTGATGGGCAGCCAGATTCCGCTGATGCGGCTCCGTCTGCAATCCGACACCGCGCGCGCCCTCTCGCGTCTCGCCGATGATCGCGCGGGCTCGATCGAGCTGCTGGCCCGCTGCCACAGGATCTTCGCCACCGATGGCTCGCTCGCGGACTTCTTTTTCCCCGCGCTCCGTGCGGCGGGATTGGTCAAGGAGCACGACGCCTGGTTCCGCAAGTCGTGGGGCCATTTCCAACAGGTCATTGGCAAATATCCGGAATCCGAAAACACGCTCAACACCGCGGCGTGGTTCGCCACCCGCTCGCTGCGCGAACTGGATGCCGCCCACAAACTCGTCCGCAAGGCGCTTGCCATGAATCCGCGCCAGGCCGCCTACCTCGACACCATGGCCGAGTATCACTTCGCCCGCGGCCGCCGCGCCGAGGCGCTCGAATGGTCCGCCAAGGCGCTCAACGCCGCACCCGAGGACACGCTCATCCGCCGCCAGCACGAACGCTTCCGCAGCGGGCCGTTTCCGCGCTGAGTGGTGATTGGGGATTGATGCCCGCCGCCGATTCCGCGACAACCGGCGCGGATGAGAATTCTGGTAGTCGGCAAAGGGGGGCGCGAGCACGCGCTGGTCAGGGCGTTGGCGGAATCACCGGGAAATCCCGAGCTGTTCTGCTTCCCGGGCAGCGATGCGATTTTCCAAACCGCCAAACCGGTGGATGCCGACGGACTCGAATCGCTCGTCGCGTGGATGAAGGCGAATGCCATCGATCTCTGCGTGGCCGGCGAGGAAAGCTACCTCGTCAAGGGCGAGGGGCTGGCGAATCTTTGCGCGCAAAACGGCATCCCTTGCTGGGGACCGCACAAGGAATCCGCACAACTCGAGGCGAGTAAGGAGTTCGCGAAAGGGTTCCTTGTTAGAAATGGCATCCCCACCGCGAATGCCACCGCCACCGCCACGCTCGACGAAGCGGTCGCCGCGATTGGCGGGAAATATCCCACCGTGCTCAAGTTCGACGGTCTCGCCGCCGGCAAGGGCGTGGCGGTCTGCGCCGATAAAGCTTCCGCCATGGAGTTTCTCGACGAGGTCTTCACGCAACGCCGCTTCGGCGACGGACGCGTGTTGGTCGAGGACTGCCTCACCGGTCCCGAGGTCTCCATTTTCGCCGCCATCGTGGACGACACCTATCTCATCTTCACTCCCGCCCGCGACTACAAGCGCGCGCTCGATGGCGACAAGGGCCCGAACACCGGCGGCATGGGCGCGGTGGCGAGCCGGCGGTTGATAGCGGACGATCTGTTAGCCCGCATCGAAAACGAAATCGTCAAACCCACCGTCGCCGGCCTGCGCAGGGAGGGGCTGCCATACCGCGGCTTCCTCTACTTCGGCCTGATGCTCACGCCCTCCGGTCCGCAGGTGATCGAATACAACTGCCGCTTCGGCGATCCGGAGTGTCAGGCCGTCATGCCATTGGTGAAGGGCGACCTCGCCGGTTTCTGCCTCGCCGGCGCGAACGGCGAACTTCGGCAGGATATGATATCATTCGACGACGGCTGGAGCGTCTGTGTCATCCTCGCCTCGGCCGGCTATCCGGAATCGTCGCGCTCCGGTGATGCGATCCGAGGATTGGAAAACAGCGGCGATTTCCGCGTCTATCACGCCGGCACCCGCAACAACGCCGATGGTGTGTGGGAAACCAACGGCGGCCGCGTGCTCGCCGTGGTGGCCGGCGGAAACAACCGCGAAGACGCCGTGAAAAACGCCCATGCCGCCGCCGACGGCATCGCCTTCGATGGCATGCAACGCCGCCGCGACATCGGCATTCTCAATTTCGACTGACTACCCTCATGGAACCCCGCATCCTCACCGCCGAAGACATCGCCGCCGGCGTGCAACGCCTCGCCGAGGCCATCCGCGAACGCAACCAGGGCAAGCCGATCTGCCTCGTCGGCATCCGCAGCCGCGGCGACGAAGTGGCCGAGCGCGTCCTCAACATCCTCTCGCAGGACGACCGTGAACTCGCCTTCGGCGTGCTCGACATCTCGCTCTATCGCGACGACTTCGAGCACCTCCACGAAAACCCCGCGCTCAAGGAAAGCGACATCCCGTTTCCCGTCGAAGGCGCGCATATCATTCTGGTGGACGACGTGCTGTTCACCGGCCGCACCATCCGCGCCGCGCTCGACGCGCTTTCCGACTACGGCCGCCCCGGTCGCATCGAACTCGCCGTGCTGATCGACCGCGGTCACCGCGAAATGCCAATTCAGCCGGACTATGTCGGCATCACGCTCGACACCCGCCGCCTCGATCATGTATGGGTCTCGCT
>DATISV010000653.1:0-2689 GCA_035468505.1 Luteolibacter sp.
CCGGAGGGCGCGAAGACAACTGGGAGCCGGACCAGGACGTTTACTGGGGCAGTGAAACCACCTGGCTCGGCGGCGACGTGCGTTACAGCAAGGGCTCCGAAGGAGTCGAGGGCGAGGGCGTCTTGGTCTCCGACGACTCCGCCGACGGCAAGATCCACGAGCGCAATCTCGAAAACCCGCTCGCCGCCGTGCAGATGGGCCTGATTTATGTGAATCCCGAAGGCCCCGATGGAAATCCAGACCCGGTCCTCGCCGCACACGACATCCGCGAAACCTTCGCCCGCATGGCGATGAACGACGAGGAAACCGTCGCCCTCATCGCCGGCGTCCACACCCTGGGCAAGACCCACGGTGCCGTCCCCGCCGATCACGTCCGCCCCGATCCGGAAGCGGCTCCCATCGAGGAACAGGGATTCGGCTGGAAGAGCAGCTTCGGCAGCGGCAAGGGCGGCGACACCATCACCAGCGGCCTCGAAGTCACCTGGACGCAGACGCCCGCACAGTGGAGCCACTACTATCTCGAAAACCTCTTCAAATACGAATGGGAGCTGACCAAGAGCCCCGCCGGCGCGCACCAATGGGTCGCCAAGGACGCGGATGAGGTCATCCCCGACGCGCACGATCCGTCGAAGAAGCACCGCCCGACGATGCTCACTACCGACCTCTCGCTGCGTTTCGATCCGGCCTACGAGAAAATCTCGCGTCGCTTCCTCGAAAACCCCGATGAGTTCAACGAAGCCTTCGCCCGCGCGTGGTTCAAGCTCACCCACCGCGACATGGGACCGAAGGCGCGCTACCTCGGCCCGGAAGTGCCCGCCGAAGACCTGATCTGGCAGGACCCGGTGCCCGCCGTCGATCACGCGCTGGTGGATGACAACGACATCGCATCGCTGAAGGAGAAGATCCTCGCCAGCGGCCTGACGGTTTCCGAACTGGCCTACACCGCCTGGTCCGCCGCCTCCACCTTCCGCGGTTCCGACAAACGCGGCGGTGCCAACGGCGCGCGCATCCGCCTCGCTCCGCAGAAGGACTGGGACGTCAACCAGCCACAGCAACTCGCCAAGGTGTTGGGCAGACTCGAAGCGATCCAGAGCGACTTCAACGCCTCCGCCAGCGGCGGAAAAAAGGTCTCGCTCGCCGACCTCATCGTGCTCGGCGGTTGCGCCGCCATTGAAAAGGCCGCCAAGGACGCCGGACACGACGTGACCGTGCCGTTCCATCCCGGCCGCACCGACACCACCCAGGAGCTGACCGATGTCGAATCCTTCGAACCGCTCGAACCCATCGCCGACGGTTTCCGCAACTACCTCAAGGGCAAATACACCATTCCCGCCGAAGCCCTGCTGATCGACAAGGCGCAGTTGCTCACTCTAACAGCCCCCGAAATGACCGTCCTCATCGGCGGCATGCGCGCGCTCGGCTGCAACCACGGAAGCACCGACTACGGCGTCCTCACCCAGCGCCCGGGCAAGCTGACGAACGACTTCTTCGTCAACCTGCTCGACATGGCCACCGAGTGGAAACCCGCCTCGCCCTGCGGCAACGCCTTCGCCGGCGTGGACCGCAAGACCGGCGAGTCGAAGTGGACCGCAACCCGCGTCGATCTCGTCTTCGGTTCGAACTCGATCCTCCGCGCGCTCGCCGAAGTCTATGCCTGCGCCGACGGCGAAACGAAATTCATCACGGATTTCGTCGCCGCCTGGAACAAGGTCATGAACCTCGACCGCTTCGACCTCGCCTGAGGGAGCGTGGGCGTCCCGCCCGCATCTTGATAAATCCCCAAACCCGCCGTTCTTCCAACCCAGGAAGAACGGCGGGCATTTTTCGGCTTCCGCTTCCTAACAGAACCGGTGAAAGCCGAAAATGAAATCCATGTGCGGAAAATTCCGGCACTTCGCCGGCTGCCCACCGCGGCTTTGATTGGATTCCACGGGGATATCGCCCCGGTCAGTTGCCCGTGCCGCCCAGCGGTTTGCGGCGGAAATTCTCGTCGCGGAGTTTGCGGAGTTGTTCGAGCCGGCGTTGTTGCGCGGCGAGTTCGTTGGCGATCTCGGCGGTCGGCTGGTCCTGGCCGTATTTTTTCCACGGCCCGTAGGGCACCTGGGAGGCCTCGACGAAGCGCCAGTGGACTTTATGGCCGGACTTGATGCCGAGGTAATCGCGCACGGCGGGCGAGATGTCGATGCCGGCGCGGCCGTTCTGGACGTTCTTGGGCGGCTTGTTGCCGAAGACGTATTCCCAGTCATCGGTCACCCACGGTCCGCAGTCCTCCCATTGGGCGAAGCAGTTGAGGCCGTTGCGGTGGATATGGATCCAGCGGCCCTTGAGCACGGTTTTTCCGGGCTGCGGGTTCATGCGCGAGAACCACGGGATGACGCGCGGCGCCTCGGGTTTGTGGGCGCGGTGGCTGATGACGTCGTTGTAGGGCAGCGCGACGTAGAAGGTGTTGAGCCGGGGGACGAAGCCCTTGGGCCGGAACTCGCCGCGGGCGTGGTCGGCAATGCGCGCGGCGGGGGCGGGATTGTCGTAGCCGCCGAAATTGATCGACCACTGCGTGTCCCACGACGACTTGCAATTCGGCGTGGGATTGCGGGCGGTTGGTTGCTCGCCGATCCAGAAAATCGTGCAGGTGATGGCCTTTTTCCACGGATAGATGACGCGCGACGCGGGTGCGGCCGGGCGATAGGGC
>DATISV010000654.1:0-2068 GCA_035468505.1 Luteolibacter sp.
GCCTCGCCATTCAGATCCGGTGATTTTTGACGCTTTGGCTGATTTTTGTTCGAGCGAACATCTTTTTTCTTGCGCGGATCCACAGCCGGATCCATACACTGCGCATCCCAACCCCACACACACATGGCAGCCAAAGCAACCGCAGAAGAATCCGCTAACGAAAAACTCCAGGAAGCCCGCAAACGCAACCTCGACCTCGCCATCGCCCACATCCAGAAGGAATTCGGTGAAGCCGCCATCATGCGCCTCGGCGATGGCAACTGCGTCGATGTCGATGTCATCCCCACCGGCAACCTGCTCATCGACCGCGCCCTCGGGGTCGGCGGATTCGCCCGCGGACGGATTGTCGAAGTCTTCGGCCCGGAATCGTCGGGTAAAACGACCCTCACTCTCACTGCCATCGCCCAAGCCCAGAAGCGCGGTGGCCTTGCCGCCTTCATCGATGTCGAGCACGCGCTCGATCCCCAGTACGCCCGCAAGCTCGGCGTGAATCTCGACGACCTGTTGATTTCCCAGCCTTCGTCGGGCGAGGAAGCCCTGCAGATCTGCGAGGCGCTGGTCCGCTCCAACGCGATCGACGTGATCGTGCTGGACTCGGTGGCCGCGCTGGTCACCAAGCAGGAACTCGACGGCGAGATCGGCGATTCCACCGTCGGCGCGCAGGCTCGCCTGATGAGCGCCGCGATGCGCAAACTCACAGCGCTGATCTCCAAGGCGCGTACCGTCTGCATTTTCACCAACCAGATCCGCGAGAAGATCGGCGTGATGTTCGGCAACCCGGAAACCACACCCGGCGGCCGCGCGCTCAAATTCTTTGCCTCGGTCCGCGTGGACATCCGCCGCATCGGGCAGATCAAGGCGACCGACGGCACCGTCACCGGCAACCGCACCAAGATCAAGATCGTGAAGAACAAGGTGGCCCCGCCGTTCACCGAGGCCGAGTTCGACATCATGTACAACGAGGGAATTTCCTCGACCGGCTCGCTGCTCGATCTCGCTTTGGAAATGGACATCATCCAGAAGCGCGGATCGTGGTTCTCCTACAACGGCAACCAACTCGCCCAGGGCCGTGATGCGGCCAAGGAAATCCTCAAGAGCGACGCCGCGATCTACGAGGAAATCGAAGCAAAGGTCCGCGAAGGACTGGATGCGAAAAAGAAAAAGTGAACCGGGAACGGTCGGCATGTGTCGCAAGTGTTGGATGATGCCGGGAAAGATTCACCCGGCCCGGCACGTCCCACTTCCACATGCGCCTCGCCATCATCGTCTTTCTCGTTTCCCTCGCGACACCTCCGGCCGACGCACGGCCCAACATCGTCGTGTTTCTTGCCGACGACCAGGGTTGGGGCGATCTCTCGATCCACGGCAACACCGATCTCGCGACGCCACGGATCGACTCGCTGGCGCAGCAGGGCGCGACCTTCGACCGTTTCTTCGTCTGCCCGGTCTGCGCGCCCACGCGGGCGGAATTCCTCACCGGCCGCTTCGCGGCGCGGACCGGGGTGCGCGGTGTGACGCGTGGTGAGGAACGTCTCAATAGCGACGAAACGACCATTGCCCAGGTGTTCCGCGCGGCGGGCTACGCCACCGGCATCTTCGGCAAGTGGCACAATGGCAGCCAGCCGCCCTATCATCCCAGCAGCCGCGGCTTCGACGAGTTCTACGGTTTCACCTCCGGCCATCACGCGCATTACTTCGATCCGGAACTCGAACACAACGCCCGCCTCGTGAAGGGCAAGGGCTACATCACTGACGACCTCACGGATCACGCGATCGACTTCATCCGGCAAAAGCGCGATGCCCCGTTCTTCTGCTACATCCCCTACTGCACGCCGCACTCGCCGATGCAGGTGCCGGACGAATTCTGGGACCGCCACAAGAACCGGAACCCGAAATCCGGCGATTCTAACAAACCATCCGGCAACAACCACCATCGTGCGGCGCTGGCGATGGTCGAAAACATCGACTGGAACGTCGGCCGCGTGTTGCGGACGCTCGATGAACTCGACCTCGCTGAAAACACGATCGTCGTTTATTTCTCCGACAATGGCCCGAACGGCAGCCGCTG
>DATISV010000655.1:0-3667 GCA_035468505.1 Luteolibacter sp.
GGCGGCCGACGAGCGAGTTTCTCAATTCGAGCACGCCGGAAATGGTGCGTCCGGCGACTTCGACGATGATCTGGCCGGGTTTGAGGTCGGCGGCGGCGGCACCGGAATCCGGCAGGATTTCCTCGATCCGCACGCCCGGGCCGCTGAAATCCATCGAGCCGACCACACCGAGAAACGCGCTGTCGGTATCGCGCAGGTTGCGTTCGAGCACGCTGACCACGCCAAAGCCGGCGGGGCGGCCGTCGGGCTGTGGCGCGGCGAGGAAGGCACCAAGCTTGGGCATTTCCATCGACCACTGGACGGGGGTCAGCGGCGTGCCGGTCGTTTCGAGCACGGCGATGTCGTCGTCCTGATAGACACCGGCGACGGTGGCCGGGAGCACCTCGCCGCCGGGACCTTCGACGCGTAGATTTCCGGCGACGGCCACTTCGCTCCACTTGGTGAGGACGCGGCGGCCATCGCCAATCACGGTGCCGTAGGAGAGGCGTCTTTTTCCGGACCAGACGCGGACGGTCGAGCGTGCGGCCTCGGCGAGGGCGGGCTTGAGCGCGCGGTTGAATTCATCGGCCTGGGCCTCGATAGCGGCACGCTCCTCGGGGCGGAGCAACGGGATGTCATCGTCCGCCACAACGAAACCGAGGGGCAGCGACGCGGCGAGCAGGAGCAGGAAACGGGTGGGGAATTTCATGAAACTTGGGAGTCGGGTTTATTCCGCAAAGAGGTCGCTGCGGCGCTTTAGCATCACGTCCGCCTCGATGGTGCGGCGGTTGCGCTGGACGCCGAGTTTCACGGTTTCGCCGGCTTGGCGCTTGGCGAGGAGCTGCAGGAGTTCGCGGCCGTCGCGCACCGCGTCTTCGTCGAGCTGGCGGATCACATCGCCGGGGCGGACGCCGGCGGCGGCGGCGGGCGAGCCGGGCACCACGCTTTCCACGATCACGCCGCGAACGCCTCGCATCATCGCCATGCCGATGCCGAGCACGGGCATTTCGGGATTGGCGAAGGGATTGAGCGAGAGCGAGCCCCAGGTTTCGCCGGCGAGCAGGCGATCCCAGTCTTCGTTAAAACCATCGATTCCGGCGTGGTTGTTGTTGGCGAGGGATTGCCCGATCGAGGAGTGGATACCGACCAGTTTGCCTGTAAGATCGAAGAGCGGTCCGCCGGAGTCACCGCCGATGAGGGTGCTGTCGGTGGTGACGAAATATCCCGGTCCGGTGGAGATGACGCGGCCGAAGCGGACGGGCGGGGTGCGTGCGGGATCGAAGCCGGCGGAGTGGCCGAGGGCGACGACCCAATCGCCGGCACCGAGGTTTTTGGAGTTGCCGAGAGTGACAGACGGCCATTCGCCGGGTTCCTCGATTTTGACCATGGCGATGTCCTTGGAATAATTCGCGCCGAGCACCTTGCCTTGGACCTGTTTGCCATCGGGGAAAACCACCAGAATCGTCTCGGCTCCCTGGATCACGTGGGCGGCGGTGAGGATCAGGCCGTCGGGCGAGGTGATCACGCCGGAGCCGGATGCGCCGGTGCGGTCGGAGAGCAGGGCGACGGTGGCGGGCAGGACCTTGGCGGCGACGTCGGTGACGCGGGCTTCGAGCTGGCGGATATCGGCGAGGTCGCGCACCGGTTCACGGGCAGTGAGCGCGACGATGGCAACTAGCCAGATGGCGGATGCGAGGATGCCGGTGAATGGGATTTTCATGGTGCTTGTGGAAATGAAGCGTCGGATGGCGGTGGGTTTGTCTGGCGCACCTGGGATGGTGGCACATTCCCGGATTGCACGGGATGGGAATCGCGTCAACTTTGGCAGCGTTCGCCATGCAGGCTAATCCGGCAATTTCCCCGCGCAACGACGGTCACCTGTGGGCGATCGCCGTGGCGGTGTCGTTGCTGGCAAACCTGCTGCTGCTGGTGCTTGCGGGCATGGCGGCGATCGAGTTCCGCGAAAAGCGCGCGCAGGCATCGACCACAGTGGCGCGTGCGGAGGAAACTTACCTCACCATCGAGGCGGTGCCGGCGGAAGAGGCGCTTGCCGAGCCAGCCGACGGGCGCAAACCCTTTGCCCGCACCAGTCCGGACCAGGCGGCCGAGCCCTTGCGCGATCCCGCATTCATCGGCGAGCGGGCGACGCGGGCGACCAGCGACCGCGCGCCGGATGCGAATGCGCCGGATTTGCCGTCGCAGGCGGGCATCGAGCCCCGCGACGCGGCGGACTTTGAAACCACCGAAAGCGACTATCAAGACGGCGAGTTGGTTCCGGAAAATGTTTCACAGGCGGCCCCGCAAAGTCTTCCGCCGCCCGCCGCTGTGAATCCGCCGTTGCCGCCCGGGGAGACGGTGGCGGCCACCGCGCCACCGCGCGAGAAGCTGCTGAATGGCCCGAACCCGGTGGACGTCCCGGTGCCGCCCGAGGCCGCGCCGGCGGATGAGATCAAACCCGCGCCCGAGCAGGCTGCCGTTTCCGAATCGCCACCGCCGACCCCGGACACCACGGAGGAAACCGCCGATTCGCCGCCCGTTCCGGAAACCGACACATCGCCCAAGCCCGCGTTCCGTGGCTACCAGCGCAAGACCGCCATCGTCGGCTCGATCACGCGCAACGGCCGCAGCTCGCTCGACGTCGAGGACACGGCGCTCGGCCGCTATCAGGCGGCGATCAGCCGCGCGGTGGAGCTCGAGTGGCAGCGCAACTGCGTGCGCCACCGCGATTTCATCACGCCCGGGTTTCTAACAGTCCGCTTCTTCGTGGAACAGACCGGCCGCGTGCGTTCGGTGCAGTTCGTCGGCGACATGGAAACCGGCGAGGTGCAGAAAGGCTTCACGCTCAACTCGATTCGCGACGCCGCCATTCCCGCGATGCCCAAGGCGCTGGGCCGCGAATTCGACGAGGAACCGCTTGAATTGATCTTCCGTTTCTATTTCTAACAATACGCCGCATGCCGGAATCCATCCTCCTCCACCTCGCCAGCAATACCAGCGATGCACTGGGCGCTTCATGGAATTTCCTGCTCAAGGGCGGGCCGTTCATGATCCCGCTGGCGCTCACCTCGGTGATCGGCATCACCGCCATCATCTACAAGTTCCTCTCGCTCGCTCGCGACCGCGTGATCCCGGACCCGCTGGCCGCGAAGGTGGCGAACTTCGCGGAAATCGCCGCGGCGGACCGCGCCGAGCCGGTGTTCCGCGAGTTCGAGCAAGGCCGCAGCACGCTGGCCCGGCTGGCGGCCGTGGCCGTGCGCCACCGCGGCAAGCCGCAACAGGACATCACTCTCGCCGTGGAGGCATCGGCCCGCGAGGAGGCGTCGCGCCTGCATGCCGGCATCGGCGTGCTCGACATCGTGATCACCGTGGCACCGCTGCTCGGGCTGTTAGGCACGGCCTCGGGACTGGTCGCCATCTTCGAGGGACTCGGCGAAACCGCCGACCACATCGCGATCGCGCGAGGCATCGCGATGGCGCTCAACACCACCATCTTCGGCCTCGCCATCGCGGTGCCCTGCGTGGTCGCGCACGGCTATTTCACCCGCCGCATAGAAGTTTTCACCGCGCGGCTCGAATCATTGCTCGCCGATCTGGCCCAAGTCTGCCAACGCCCCGCCAACCGCGGCTGACGCGCCATGCATTTCCACCGCATCACCCGCAAGCGCGCCGAGGTGCCGATCGTTCCGAT
>DATISV010000656.1:0-8342 GCA_035468505.1 Luteolibacter sp.
GGATACCGCTTGTCCGAGTTGTTCCGCTTCAAGACCTTCGCCGAATCCTGACGCGCCGCCATGTCGGAAAACATCCATGCCCGTCCCTGCAAGTGGTGGCACCGCTGGCTGCTCACACCCGGCGAACTCCGCGAGCGCGGCGTGGTGGGCATCAACATGCGCAACGCCCGCTACCTGTTGCCCAACAACCCGCGCCGGCTCTACCGGCTGGTGGATGACAAGCTGCAAACCAAGGCGCTCGCCGAGGCGCACGGGCTCTCGGTGCCGGAAACCTACACCGTAATCCGCTCGCCGCGCGATGCCGCGCGCCTGGAACAAAAACTCGCCAACCACGCATCGTTCGTCATCAAGCCCGCTTGCGGGTCCGGCGGCAAGGGCGTGCTCGTCATCGATGGCCGCGACGCCAAGGGCCGCTACCTCAAACCCAGCGGCAGCGCGCTCACCGTGGACGAAGTGCGCCACCACGTCGCCAACATCCTCGCCGGACTCTTCAGTCTCGGCGGTCAGCGCGACCAGGCGCTCGTGGAATACCGCGTCCATCCCGCCAAGGTGCTCACCGCCATTTCCCATCAGGGCGCGCCGGACGTGCGCCTCGTCATGCTCTACGGCTACCCGGTCATGGCCATGTTGCGCGCCGCCACCCGCGAGTCCGACGGCCGCGCGAACCTGCACCAGGGCGCGCTGGGAATCGGCATCGACCTCGCCACCGGCCGCACCGTGCGCGCCGTCCACCACAGCAGACCCGTCACCCGCCACCCGGATCTCGATGCGGATCTCATCGGCGTGCGGATCCCGCAGTGGGAGCGGATTCTGGAAATCGCCGTAACCTGCCAGGAAATGACCGGGCTCGGATACCTCGGCGTGGACCTGATGGTGGACGAAACCCACGGCCCGCTTATGATCGAAGTCAACGCCCGGCCCGGCCTGTCGATCCAGATGGCCAACGGTGTCGGCCTGATGGCGCGCCTCGATCCGGTGGTCCTGCAACACGGCATCCACCCGGGTGCCTCGTGGGAGGACAAGATCGCGTTTTCCAAACAACACTTCGCGGTGGAGGAATGACCCGCTTTCCGCTTCCCGCGCCACGATCGGCCGCCTAGCGTTCGGGAAGACGATGAACGATCACCCGCCCGAGTATGTGCCCGGCCGCCGGCAATGGATCGGTTTCTGGTGCATGATCGTCCAGCAGACGCAGAACGCGTTCAACGACAAGATGGCGCAGTTCATCCTGATCCCGCTGGCGGGCGCGGTCGGCTACATGATGCCGTTGGGCGGCGGACGGCAGCTCGATGTGGAATCCGCGGCGGGCCTGATGATCGCGCTGCCCTTCGTGCTGTTCGCGCCACTGGCCGGTTGGCTGAGCGACCGTTTTTCCAAGCGCGACGTGATGCTCGGCTCGGCGGTCCTGCAAGTCGCGGTGCTGGGATTGTTGTGCTTCGCGGTGCTGCAACGGAGTCTCGCGCTGGCGCTGGCGGGATTTTTCATGCTGGCGGTGCAGTCGGCGTTTTTCAGTCCCGCCAAGATCGGGATGAACAAGGAGTTGTTGGGCTCGCGGCATCTCGGCATGGCCGCCGGTGTCCAGCAGATGATGGCGATGCTGGCGATTCTCGCCGGCCAGATCGTCGCCGGCTGGTGGTTCGACGAGCGGCTGCGCGGACAGGGAACCCAACCCGGCGATCCATGGGCCGCCGCCTACGGGCCGTTGTTGATTCTTGCGGCGTGCGCGGCACCGGCGTTGCTGCTGGCGTGGGCGATCCCGCGCGTGCCGGCACAGGGCGGCGTGAAATTCACCGCGCGCGTGGCGGTGAGCCACTTCGCGCATCTGGGCGATTTGTGGCGGATGGCACCGCTGCGGCGCGGGGCGCTGGGCATCGCGTTTTTCTGGGGCTTTGCCGCCTTCATCAACCTGTGGTCGGTCAAACTCGCCAAGGAAATCAGTGGCGGAGCTGAGGGATTCGGCACGCTTTCTTCGATGTTCATGGCGGCGGCATCACTGGGCATGGCGGCCGGTTTCGGCTTCGCCGCAGGGCTGCTGCGGCGGCGCATCGAACTCGGTTGGGTGCCGCTGGCCGGACTCGCGATGGCGGGAGCATCCCTTGCGTTGGCATACGCTCCACCGGGCGAGGCGGCGGCTTATCTGGGTCTGTTGGAAACGAACCCGCTGGCCTATGCCGCGGCAGCTCCTCGCGAGCTGTGGTTTCTAACAACCTTGGGACTGCTCGCCTTTTTCTCCGCCGTATTCCTCGCGCCACTCAACGCGTGGATGCAGGACAACTATCCGGCCGACAAGCGCGGCGAACTGCAGGCGGCGGTGAACCTGCAGGACTGCCTGGCGGGCATCGTCGCGGTGATCGTCATCGCCGCCATAGAAAGGACCTGCGGCTCGCTCGGACTGACCGCGCTGGATGGGTTCCGCATCCAGATGATCTTGGTCGCGATCTGCTGTCTGGCGGCGGCGATTCTGATCATCCGCGTGCTGCCGGCGGATTTCATCCGTGTGATCGGCACCGGGCTGATTCGCGCGATCTATCATGTCCGCACCGCGCATCCGGAACGGCTCCCGGAAAAAGGCGGCGTGCTGCTGCTGCCGAATCACGTGAGTTATGCCGATTCGTTTTTCATCTCCGCCGCCTCGCCGCGGCCGGTCCGCTTCGTGATGGACGAGGCCTTCACCGCCAACCGGGTGGTCCGCGGATTCACCTCGATTTTCGCCACCGTCAACATCCGCCGCGATCACCCGCTGGAGGCGATCCGCGAGGTGATCGCCGCATTGAAGAACGGCGAGGTCGTCTGTCTCTTCCCGGAAGGCCAACTCACGCGCACCGGCACGCTCTGCCAGCTTCAGCGCGGCTTCGAGGTGATCGCCAAAAAGGCCGACCATCCGGTCATCCCGATGTGGGTGGACGGCTCGTGGGGGTCGGTCTATTCCTTCGAGCGCAACCGGTTTTTCCGTAAAAAACCCCGGCGTTTCGGCCACGGCATTACCGTGGCCTACGGCGGGGAAATGGAGCCGCGCTCCGCCGGATTCGAAACCGTGCGCCACGGCATGCTCGCCGCCTCCGCCGAGGCTCTGGAACGCCGCTTCGCCGCGCGCTCATGGTCCACCCGCAAGGCCGCGGTCACCGGCGCGTTCGCGAAACAATTCAATGCGGCGGATCCCGCCACGCGCCGCCGCGGGTGGGCCAACGGTCACCAGATCGGCATGGTCAACGCGCTGCCGCGCGCGCGGGCGTTCCACGTCCTGCGCGGCGATCCCCTTGCGGCGGAACTTCCCGGACTGACCGCGGCGTTTCCCGCGCTCTTCCGCGCCACGGTGATCGTGCACGACGACTTCGATGGCTCGGCCGATGGCATCTGGGTGGGCGGTGACATGCTGCGGCATGCCATCAAGTATTCCCAGGTCACCGCGGGGCATCTGATGTTTTACGACTTCAGCGAAAAATCCCTCAAACCAGTCGAGCGCGCGGGCATGTGTCACTGCCCTTGTCTGGCGCTCGATGGCGTGGTCGTCGCGATGTCGATGCCGCACCCGCCGCAGGCCGGGAGCGGACTCTCCCCCCAGCCCGGCCACAAGCCATTCTCGTGGGGGAAACTGCTGTCCGGCTGGCGGATCGAACGCGATGAAACCACCGGCCGCCTCACCGTCCACGGCCCGGCCGCGCCGCCAGATGGCATCGCATTGCCGGACGGCTGCCGGCTCGATGACGAGGGGTTTTTGATATGTGTTTAGAAGCTATCCCAAACGTTGCAGCGTTATGGATGTTTTTACGGGAGGGAAAGTGGTCGAAGATTTCTGTCTATCAAACAGCCGGTGCTCTCGCGGCCAATCGGGAGCCGGTTCCCGACACCAGGATGGATCGGACCCATGTCATCAATATCCGCTGGTGCTGAAAGGCGATGCGGGACGGCCGTCCTTGTTGTAGAGATTGAAGCCCGTCGGTTGCTGCGTGTAGGCGTAACGCACCGCGATGGGTTCTTTCACGCCGTCGCTGCGAACGAGCAGATCCGCTCCATCCAGTTCGCCTCGCGCCCAGTGCCAGGTGCCGTCCTTGGCCTGGATAGAAAGCCAGGGGATGTCCGCACCGGGAGTGGGCTTGACGGGTTCGTAGCCCTCCTTGATCCCCAGCATCAGGCCATTCTCCGCATGGTCGAAGCTCACACGGATC
The DNA here is from genome assembly GCA_035468505.1 of Luteolibacter sp. Classification (GTDB taxonomy): domain Bacteria; phylum Verrucomicrobiota; class Verrucomicrobiia; order Verrucomicrobiales; family Akkermansiaceae; genus Luteolibacter. The sequence goes on from DATISV010000656.1 coordinate 4,167, forward strand.
GCGGATCCCTCGATCTTGTGGCTTTTGTAAATCGGGCCGCTGGGAACCAAGCCGGCAGCGCCATATTGATTCCGCATCGCCCAGCGCGAGAGCCGAAGTCCGACATCATACTTGTTGACCGGGTGTTCCTTGACCGCGCCGATGTCGATGGTAACCGCCATGCCGGTGTTCTTGATTTTCATTGCCTCAAACTGGGCGTTGCGGATCCTCGCCCGGCCATCCCCCATCTCCGGGCCGACGCCTTCCGAACTGCCGATGCTGGCGATCTGGACGAAGTAAAACGGGAAGTCGCCCTGCCCCCAAAGCTCACGCCAGCCCTCGATGAGCAGTTTCATTTTCTCAAAATACTCAGGGCCCTCCCGATCGTTCGCCTCACCTTGATACCAGAGCGCACCGCGGATTCCGTAACCGATCAACGGCTTGATGCGGGTGTCGAAATTCCGGCGGCGGTCCGGATGTTGCAGCCCGGCCCATATCCGATCGCTAACGAGTTTCTTCTCGGGTACGGTTGCCAGCCACTGCTCGATGGATGACCCGCCCGTAGCCTCGACGACGAGGCCCATCGGCACCTTGACCTCCGCCTGGATCTCGCGGGCGAAGCAGAAGGCGACGCGAGAGACCACGCGCGAGGTTTCGGGCGTGCAGACGATCCATTTCCCGTCACGCCAATACCGGAGGGATGGATAGTTGGCATTTTCGATCGTGCCCGGCGGCCAAGGGCCCATCTTCAAGGGGCCGCCCATGTTGGACTGGCCCGAGCAGAGCCAGACTTCGCCGACCAGCAGGTCGTTCACTTCGATGGTCGCCGGATTCCCCGCGATGTCGGCGCGGACCTTGAGCGTTTTACCATCAAGCTTTTCATCGACGGATGTCAGCTTGTTACTCTCCAGCGGATCGAGACTTGTGCGCCATTGGTGCTTGTCGTCAGCCACCGCCGTCTTGGATTGACCGGCAAACTCCACCGTAACCGCCGTGCCCTTCGGCGCCGTGCCCCAGATGGGAAGTGCGATTCCCTGCTGCAGCACGGCATGATCCATGAATGGCGTGCCTAGAGCAAAGGAGGGAGCCGACGCTCCTTGCGCCGGTTCCGCATAGGTGGATCCACCGCAGAACACACTCATGGAAACGGCGTAAACGATGGGAAGAAATCTTGAGATGAGAATCATGTGGGTTGCTTGTTGGAACATTGTTTCGATTGGTTTACGCAAGGAGAATTTACGTTTTCACCCAGCGCGGTGAACTTTAGATGACTGGTTCAATGGAGGGGGTGACTTCAACCAAAGAATCTCCACTAGCCCCAAACAGGCCACGCCAAAGAATGAAAGTAAGTTCATCCCTAATGGAGTCAGAATGGCTGATTACCCACGGCATCAAATACGCCGTCAAGCTTGAGCCATTCGTCAATTTCCACGGCGGTGGTCTTCCCCGCCATCCCTTGAGGCGCAGAGATCTTGGGTGCTAATGCCTTATTCGGCAGCGTGTAGATGAGGGGGATGTCCAGGTCGTCTTGCCACAGGGTGAAGCGGGTCTTGAAGCTCTTGACCAGTGCAGCCATCTCAGGCCCGAAGTTCGCGCCCTGATCCTCGGCGACCATGGCCTCGCCGGTGAGGAATACGATTCCACTCATCGCCGTCGGCGTGAAGCAGTGCATGTAAACATTGTATTCGAAGGTTGCGGTTGAATCGCCCACCTCTGGTAACGGCGAGGGATAAGAGCCCCACTGACTGCCGTTCGGAACGGCTTTCGTTTCCATCATGGCTGGGACGTATTCGCCCCAGAATGTCTTCCACTCCGAGACGTATCGACGCGCGTTGGCGACATAGTTCGGATTATCCGGGTACTGGCTGCCCACCGTCTTGTAATCTTCCATCAGACTCGGGGCGTATTTGAGAAAGCCGGGGGCGATCCAGTTTTTGATCGGGACGTCTTTCTTGGTCTTCAGGTAGATGATGCCAACTGGGCGACCGGTCTTGGTGGATATGTGATTGCCGAGGGCGGCAGCCAGTCCTTCCGCGTCCTTCCAGTAGGCGGCGAGGCGATTGCTCCATGTGCCATCTTCCTGCAAGTATCGTGGTGTCCGCGAGGTGCATATGCTGAAGCGGCTGGGCTCTGCCCGACCGTCACGGTTCGACTGATTTTGGATCATGCGGACGATCTGTCCGGATGGCTTGACCTCTGGCAGTTTGAATTCGCCGACCGGAGCGACCACGCACCAGACGTCGCCGAACACGATGCCCTTGATCACCCGCTCGTGCGCCAATTCTCCGTCGATGGTGAACCGCACCTTCAGCGTATAGGGTTTTGGGCCAGCCTTCATGGGTGGCAAAGTCACCTTCCACTCGGCCATTTCCGGGGTCACATCGATGACTTTTTTGATGTCTCCGAATTCGAAGTGCACCTTGCAGTCACCTTCTTCCGGCTCATTGACCCATTCTCCATAGAGTCGTGTCGATCCCCAGATCGTGACGGGCTGGTCCGCTTGGAAGACGGCATCATCCCGAAACTGCACACTCAGCAGGGGCATTTTGCGGTATTCATTGATTTTACCCACCGTGCTGGGATCGATGGTTTCTCCGGCGATTTTGAGTTTTTCATCCGGCCAGGTGTCACTGGTGACCATCTTATGATCGAAGTAGATGAATGGAGTCGTGGGCAGCAGCGCTTGATTGTAAAGGTTGGGCTGCCAACCGACCTCGCCGGTAGCGTAGGAGACGCCGAGGGGCTTGCTGACGCCTGGGGCGGTCACGACCACCTTGTCTCCATCGATCTTCATGCTGGCCGGGTGCCAGACGCGGTCTTCGCCTGCTAGGAAGAACAGCTTCACCTGATCGTCCCCGTTCGGAATCACCTTGGGATCGGCAAACGTTGTCGAATCTTCGTGGCGCTCGACCGCGTGGTAGCCGGTTCCCGCCACGACCAGACCACCCTCGGCATGGTCGAACTCGATGATGACTTTATTGTCCTCGATCTTGTAGGACTTGAACATCGGCCCGTCGGTGACGAGGTCTTTCTGGCCATACTGGTGCTTCAGAGCGTGCCGCGCCAGTCGTTGGCCGGGTATCGCCTTGTGCAGGTAGTGGATGGCACCGCTGATATCGATTTGCGATGCCATGCCGGTGTTAGGGATGTCACGGGCCAGCCAGGTTCCGAGGCGCATCTCAGCGCATGGGCTAATGCTGGGCTTGTTGTCCTCTTTGCCGAGGTCTTTCATTTCAGGGCTGTAAAACTGGTGGAAATAAACAGGCAGTTCCGGTTGATCCCAGATGATGCGCCAGCCGCGAATCAGACTGTGCAGATTGTTGTAGTAGGCAAGACCTTCGCCCATATTGGCATAACCCTGGTTCCAAATCGCACCGCGGATGGCGTAGGGCACCACCGGACTCAAGCGGCCATTGAACAGCCAACTGGCATCACGGTTTGAACTCAGGTTTCCGGGAATGGACGCAGAAATGATTTCCGCCGATTCGCCATTCTCAATCGCCTTTGCGGCATTGCTGATTTGATCCTCCATGGATTGGTAGAAGGCGGTCCATGCTGCCTTGTGTTCCGCTGTCGTCGGGTCGGTCTGTAGGCATTTCAGGTTGATCGCTTTGCTGTAATCATCCTCAGCGGACGCGAAGCCTTCACGAGGGATCCACGCTTGAATCGAGGTTTGGCTGAACGAGCAGTTGAGAATGCCGATCGGCACCTTGATCTCCTGATAGATATGGTAAGCAAATGCGAAAGCGATGCCGCTGTAGTTGTCGTAATCACCACTATTCCAGGATCCGGTTGCCTTCTTGATTGGGTGGAGTTGGGATGTCACCGAGTTGACCTGAAACTCGCGGATTGGAACCACCTCGCCTTCATGGGTCGCTTTCAGTTTTTCCGCGAGTAGAGCTACGCGGCACCTCCCGACGGGCCACTGCATGTTGGACTGGCCGGAAGCCAGCCACACCTCACCGACAAGAATGTCTTCGAGCGTTTCGGTCTTGCCGCCTTGCTCTTGGATGACGAGTGAGGCGGGTTCGAAGCTCGCCTTGAGATCCTTGAGTTCAGCCACCCACTTGCCGTCCTTACCGGCGGTGGCGGATGTCTTTTGCCCGGCGAATTCGACGGTGACTTTTGTTCCCGGTTGGGTCCAACCCCAAACTGGCACTTTCATCCCGCGCTGCAGGACGGCGTGATCGTGGAACG
>DATISV010000657.1:0-9938 GCA_035468505.1 Luteolibacter sp.
TGGTGTATTGGGAAATGACGCGGTCCTCGTATTCGATCTCCACCGGTACGGTGTCATCGGGCAGCAGAGCCCGGCCTTTATCCAGAATACCCGCCATCTTGCGCGTCTCGATCCGGTGGTCGTAGTCCTCGCCCACCCAGACCTGAAGCTGGCAGGTGGTGCGCTCGCGGCGCGTGCCGCCGCAATCGAGGAACTCCTTGTGCACCCGGCCGACCTCGGTGATGTGGAACGAAACGGGCACCGGAGCGCCATCGGGAAGGCGCAGCCGGAAATGGTGTTCCGGGTGCGAGGCAAGCAGTGATTTCAATTTGGCGAGTGTCATGGTGTTAGGGTGGACTTGCGGACTTTGGCCAGTTTCACCGGTCCCGGGCAGCAGCTCTCCGTGCGGCGTTCCAGACGGGCTTCGGCGCGCTCCGCGTCGGAGGCGAAGTCGTCGTCCGCCGGGAAATGTTTCATCAGCGATCGCAGAGTGGCGAGATGGTCGCGCGCGATGCGGAAATAGGTCCATTTGCCGCAGGTTTCGCTCTCCAGCAGCCCGGCCTTGCGGATGATCTGAACGTGGCTGGAAACGGACGACTGCGGCATCTCCATAATGTCCGCCAGTTCGCAGACGCACAACGCGCGGTCCATCACCAGACGCACGATCCGCCAGCGGGTGGGGTCGGCCAAGGCTCGGAAAAACGTAACGGCGTTGCTCATCACGGGGAATATCATGACGACATATTTCGTCATGTAAAGGGTGGAGCGCGCAAAATTTTTCCTTGCCCGCCGCCGCAATCGAGGCGCCATACGATACGCGGCTTGTGCCTTTTTTAGGGACCGATGGGACCGATGGGACCGATGGGACCGATGGGGTCCGAGGGCTTCTCGGACCGATGTTTCCCACGGCTTTCTCTCACTCCTTTCGATTCCTCCGGATGATTCAGCGCCGCTGTGATGCACATTGTCGGAATTTCAGGAATTTCCGCTTGCTTATATTCGGTATTTAGCTAAATGACAAGTTCATGAACTTGCGACAACGGGCGATGGTGTTCAAGGCGTTGGGGCATCCGGCGCGTTTGGCGGTGGTGGAGCGGCTGGCGCGTGGTGAATGCTGTGTGTGCGAGTTGCTGGAGGGCACGCCGTTCCGGAAATTGAGCGGGGCGACGGTTTCGCAGCACTTGCTGGTGCTGAAGAGCGCGGGGGTGATCGCCGATGAGAAGCGCGGCAAGAAGATCTTCTATCATCTGCGGATGCCTTGTGTGGCGGAAATCTCACTCTGTGTCGGGGAGCGGCAGGGCACGGAGGGCTCCAAAGCATTGCAGACAGCGAAGGCATCGCAGGTGACGTGAACTCAGCCAAAGCAGAACTGAAGACCGCCGTGTGGCTGACCGCCATTCTGGCGGTGCTTTATCATCTGCCGGTGGGTATGCCACGCTTTGATGCGGCGGTGATCGAATCGCTGGAGCTGGCGAAATGGTATGCGCGCGAGCATGTGATTCTGTGCCTGTTGCCGGCGTTTTTCATCGCCGGTGCGATCGGGGCCTTCGTCAGCCAGAACGCGGTGATCCGATATCTGGGCGGCAAGGCGAAGCCGCTGGTTGCCTACAGCGTGGCCTCGGTTTCCGGGACGATTCTGGCGGTGTGCTCGTGCACGGTGCTGCCCTTGTTTGCGGGGATTTACCGTTTGGGTGCGGGCATTGGTCCGGCGACGGCGTTCCTGTATTCCGGTCCGGCAATCAACGCGCTGGCGATCATCCTGACGGCGCGCGTGCTCGGTTGGGAACTCGGCGTCGCACGCGCGGTCTGCGCGGTGGGTTTCAGCGTGATTCTCGGGCTGGCGATGGCCTGGCTGTTCCGCAGGGAGGAAAGCGAGCGTCATGCCGCCGCGGTGCAGCTCCCGGACGAGGAGCCCACGAGGCCGCTGTGGCAAACGGTGTCGTTCATCGGCGCATTGTTAGGGATCCTCGTCTTCGCCAACTGGGGCGGTGCCGACAGCAGCGGCTTTTTCGGCAGGGTCCATCAAGTGAAATGGCCGCTCACTTCACTCTTCGCGGGACTGCTAGGCCTCATGCTGTGGCGCTGGCATGGCAAGCCGGCATGGCAGGTGGTCCTGACCGCGCTGGCCACCTTGTTGGCGGTGCACCTTTTCGGAAAACCCGAGGCCGGTTTCCTCGTCGCCACGGTTGGCATCGTGTGGATGACCGCCGGCAAGGGCGGCGACAGCGGCGAGTGGTTCAGCCAATCGTGGATGTATGCCAAGCTGATCATTCCGCTGCTGGTCGGCGGGGTGCTTGCAGCCGGATTGCTGCTCGGCCGGCCGGGGCACGAGGGTTTGATCCCGTCGCAATGGATCGAGTCGCTGTTGGGGGGAAACTCATTGGGCGCAAATGCCTTTGCCGCGGTGGCCGGCGCGCTGATGTATTTCGCGACGCTCACCGAGATCCCGGTGATCCAGGGGCTGCTTGGAAGCGGCATGGGCAAGGGCCCGGCGCTCGCGCTGCTGCTGGCCGGGCCCGCGCTCAGCCTGCCCAACATGCTGGTGATCCGCACCATCCTCGGCACGCGCAAGACACTGGCCTTCGTGCTGCTCACCGTGATTCTCGCCACCACCTGCGGCTGGCTTTTCGGAGCCATATTCCAACAATAAAACACATATATCATGAAAATCCACATCCTCGGCACCGGCTGTGCCAAATGCAACCAACTCGCCGCCGCCACCCGGGCCGCGGCCGACCGCCTCGGACTCGATTACGAAATGGAAAAGGTCACCGACTTCCTGCGCTTCGCCGACTTCGGCGTGATGGTCACGCCGGCGCTGGTGGTGGACGGCAAGCTCAAGGTGGCGGGCAAGGTGCCCAACGATGCCGAACTCGAATCCCTGCTCCAATCCTGACACAATGAACCCGAAACAAATCGCGCGCATTGTGCTGCTTGCCATTGTGGTCGGCAGCGTCGCCGTCTGGGCCGGCAAGGAGTTCCGGAAGTCAAAGGCTTACTCCGAGATCGCGGAAAAATCACCGGCCGCGGAACAGTTTCCCGCTATCGATGGCCCGCAGGTGGTGATGACCTATTTCCTGCTCGGCAAACGCTGCACCACCTGCCGCATCCTCGAAGCCTTCACCAAGGCCACCGCGGAACAGGATTTCGCTGATGAACTCGCTTCCCACAGACTGGTCTTCCGCGTCATCGACACCGAGCAACCCGCCCACCGGCATTACCTCAAGGACTATCAACTCACGACCAAGACGGTAATCATCAGCCGCCGTCTGGATGGCAAAGAAACGGAATGGAAGGACATGGAAAAAGTCTGGGACCTGGTGGATGAGGAGACCGCCTTCCGCGCTTATCTGGGTGAACAAATCCGCGAATACCTCGGCACATGAACGACGGTCTCGCCATCGGCGGCGCGATCTGGCTGGGACTGCTGACCTCGATCAGCCCCTGCCCGCTGGCCAGCAACCTCGCGGCTATCGCCTATCTCTCGCGGCGTGTCGATTCGCGACGCAAGGCGCTCGCCGGTGCGGCAGCCTACACACTGGGACGGGTGGCCGCCTATGCCGCGATCGCCGGTCTGCTGGCTATCGGTGTGGTGGGCGCGCCGGAAATCTCGCAGAATCTCCAACGCTGGATCGGGCCGCTGCTCGGGCCGCTGTTGATTCTCACCGCGATGGTTCTGTTAGGTTTGATCACGTTGCCATTCCAGATATCGGCCACCAGCCAGGAGCGGGCCGCCCGCTGGGTTTCGCGCGGCTGGTGTGGGGAAATGGTGCTGGGTTTCCTGTTCGCGCTTTCGTTTTGCCCGGTGTCCGCCGCGCTGTTTTTCGGCAGCCTGATTCCGCTCGCGCTCGGCTCCGGGCAGCCGGCGCTGACTGTGGCGCTCTATGGCATCGGCACCGCTGCGCCGATCGCGGCACTGGCATTGGTGATGGCAATCAGCATGCACGCCGCCTCGCGCGCCGCCGGCGGCATCGCCAAAGCTGGTCCGTGGATCGCCAAGGTCACCGGCGTGCTGCTGCTGCTTGTGGGACTTTATCTCACCGCGGACCAGACGCTGGGCATTCTGTAGGAAATCAGCGCCGACGGCGCAGCAGGGCGAGCAGGCCGAAGCCACCGAGCAGCGCGGCGGAGGGCTCGGGAACCACGGCGATCGTGCCATTGAGCTGGATCGGTGTAGAGCCGGTCGATGAACCGGTGGAGCCGGGGTTCATGATGCGGTGCGTGCCGGAGGTTGAGACATCGCCAACACCATCCGATTGCGTCGAGTCCAACAGCCCGACGCGGAACTCGTAGGTGCCGGCCTGCAATGTGCCGACGAATGAGAGATCGAGACTCACCGTGCCATAGCTGTCGCCGCTGGGGGAAAAGGTGGCAATGTCGCCGGCAAACGAATCGCCGCTGTAACGAATAGCGAAGTTTCCCGGGCCAGTATTCGAGGAGCGTGCGGTGAATTCCCAAGTGGTCAAACCCAGCTCGTAGCCGGTGCCCACGGTGACGGAGAAGCCATAGAAATTGCCGTCCGCACCATTGAGCGCCGTGCTCCAACTGGTGGTGTTCATCCCGCCGGAGCCGTTGGTGGTGGCCAACTCGGATCCGATTCCGATGGCCGTCACGGTGATTCCGGTGGCCAGGTTTTGTGAAGCGATCGAGGTTTCATTCCCGGCGAATCCGGTGGTGTCCCATTCTGCCACCACGGCCGCAAGTGCGTTAGGGGCAACCATGAGGGACAGAAACGTTATCAAGGCATAATGAGCGGGGATTTTCATGGAAATGAGGGGAATTGCGTCATCAAACCCACCAGCAATCCCCGCGCCAATCCAAAAGTGAAACAATCCCGTCACCCTTGTGGACAATTGCGGGCAACTTGCAGGGTTTCACTCAGGCAGGATTTCCATCTCCCCGAGATGGCGTGGCCGGGTGTCGAGGAAACGGACGTCGAGCCACATTTTGACGCGGGCTCCGATTTCGCGGAGGCGGGTCTTGAAGCCGGCGGGGCCGCGGACGTCGCGGGCGTTGAATCCGCGTGCGTCGATGCCGTGGGCCTTGGCGAGATAGATCGCGCGCTCGTTCTGGAAGCGCTGGCTGATGAAGAGCAGGGTGTCGGTGCCGAAAACCTCCTTGGCGCGGACCACGGAATCGAGCGTGCGCAAGCCGGCGAAGTCGCGCACGATGCGGTCGGCGGGAATGCCGCGGGCGACGAGTGCCTCGCGCATTTTCTGGGGTTCGTTGTAGTATTGGCTGCGGTTGTCGCCGGAGACGATGAGGGTTTCCACCTTGCCGGCCTTCCAGAGTTGTTCCGCGGCGTCGATGCGGTGGCGGAAGTAGAGGTTTTCACGGCCATCGATGCGGTCGGTGGTGCCGAACACCAGTCCGACGCGTGTCGCGGGAACCGCGGCGGGATCGTCGTGGGTGAGATCCCTGGCCGCCCAGGTGGCGGCGATATTCGCATGCGCGATCACCAACAGCACGGCGACCGGCAGGGCGAGCAGCAGATCGAGCGCGTAAAGACGCAGCGGACGGAGTTTCGGGACGATGAATACGGCGCAGACAGCCGCGGCACCGAGCGCGAGGTGCAGGAAAAATCCGCGCAGCGGGCTGATCGAGTAATCGATCATCAGCAGGATCGCCAAGGCAATGGCCGGCATCAGGGCGAGCGGCCATCTGAGCCAGGGTTTGCGGAAAAGAGCGGCAGTGGCCATCTAACGGCTGCGACTGGTTTGGAGTTCGGGCTCGCGCTTCGGCCACTGGAAGAGGGACTTGAGCGTGTCCGCCAGACCGCCGGCGGGCGGGCCTTCCGGGGCGAGCACGCGCAGGCGGGTGGCGGTTTCCTTGAAACGCACCTCGGTGTAGCGGCCGACCCACTCGCCATCCACTTCCACCGGCACTTCGCGGTCGGCGCGCACGGTGAAATCGTCGGCCTGGAAGGCGCTGGTCGATTCCATCAGGTCGATGCCGCCGAGCGCGAGGCCGCGGAGCGAATCGAGCACGAGTTTGTAGCCGGCCTCCTTGTAAACGATGACGTCGAGTTTCGAATCGCGGTTGTCGGCATTGCGGAAGAACCTGAACTGTCCGCCGTAGAGCGCGCCGTTTCCCGCCAGCACGGCCACGCCGGTCTCGCGGCGGCCGTCGGCGCAGATCACTTCCATTTGCGGCGGCTTCTCGCCGAGCACCTTCACCGCGGCGAGCAGGTAGGCGAGCGGGCCGAGCATTTTTTTCGATTCCCAGGTGGTTTCCTCGATCACCCGCGCGTCGAAGCCCACGCCCGCCATTTGCATGAAAGGCGAGCCGTTGGCCTCGAACAAATCGATCTCATGGAGCAGGCCGGACTCGATCACGGCGAAGGCTTTTTCCAGGTTGTCGCAGGGGATGCCCATTTCACGGGCGAACACATTCATGGTGCCCGCCGGCAGCACACCGAGAATGGTGGGCGTGCCGGCCAGCCCGCGGACCACTTCATTGAGCGTCCCGTCGCCGCCCGCGGCGATCACCACCGGCTCGCCTTCCGATGCGAAGCGCCGTGCGAGTTCATGCGCCTCGCCGGCGTGGTCGGTGGCATAGAGCGCGAAGCGGTTGGCGTGCTTCATGAAAAACCGCAGCATCTTCCCGCCCTTCTGGCTGCGCGCCTTCGGGTTGAAGATGAGCGGATAGCGACGCGGATGCTGCACGGCGGGATTGTTCACCGATGCCCGCCCCCGTCGCAACCCGTTTCACGGCGGGTTGGAGGTTGGATGGCGGGAATCCTTCCGTGGCGGAACATCCAGCCGGTATCCCACACCGCGCACGGTGATCAGGTGCTTTGGATTCGCGGGGTCCTCCTCCAGCTTCGTCCGCAGGGCCGCGATGAAATTGTCCACCGTCCGCGTGCTGGGGTAGGCGTGGTAGCCCCAGACGACGTCGAGGAACTTCTCGCGGCTCACGGTTTCCCCGGCTTCGGCCGCCAGCAGGCGCAGGATGCCGAGTTCCTTTTCCGATAGATCGAAACACTCGCCGCCACGGGTGAGCGTGCGTTTGGAGAAATCAATCACGGAAGCGCCGATCTCCAGTTCACTGCCGATTACATCCTCGCGTTCCTTGCGCCGCAGCAGGGCGCGGACTCTGGCTAACAGCTCGCGCAGGCTGAAGGGTTTCACCAGATAGTCGTCCGCCCCGCTGTCCAGGCCGTCCACGCGGTCATCCACCTGGCCCTTGGCGGTGAGCATGAGCACCGGCATGCCGCGGCCGCGTTTGCGCAGCTCACGGCACACGGCGAAACCATCGAGACCGGGCATCATGACATCCAACAAAACCAGGTCAAACGACTCGGTGCAGGCGAGTTCCAGGCCGGTGGTTCCATCGGCGGCGGACAACACGCGGTAGCCTTCGGCTTTCAGCGTCTCCACCAACGCCGTGCGCATGGGGGCTTCGTCTTCGATGATGAGGAGTCTCATGATGAAATTGGAATGCGCAGGGTGAACGTGCTGCCTTTACCCGATTCGCTCTGCAAGTGGACAGATCCGCCGTGCGCCTCCGCGATGGCCTTGACGAGGCTCAAGCCGATGCCCGTGCCCTGTGTTTCACGGCGGAGTTCGTCGCCGAGGCGGTAAAAGCGCTCGAATATCCGGCTTTGTTCCGCTTTGGGGATCCCCGGGCCCTCGTCGCGCACTGCCAACATCCAGAAATCGCCATCCATCGTGAGAGATATCTTCACGCAGCTTCCGGCCGGGGAAAACTTGATCGCATTGTCCAACATGTTCACCAGCGCCTGTTGGATCGCGCCCGCATCGGCGTATGCTTCCACAGGCGAAATGTTGGAATCCAGCGTGATGTTCTTCTCCTTTGCCAGCGGCTCCATCACGCGAAACGTGTCGTTTGTTAGATCCGCTAGGTCGCAGGCTTCCATCTTCCAAACGCGACGGCCCTGTTCGATGCGTGCGTGGTCGAGCACGTTGCCGACCAGGGTGGAAAGCCGCGCGCCCTCGCGGGCGATCAGGCGGTGGAATTCCCTCACCGTGTCCGACGTCACTTTTTCCTCCTCCAGCGCGTCCGCCATCAGGCGGATCGAGGCCACCGGCGCGCGCAGCTCGTGCGACACGCTGGCGACGAAATCGCTCTTCATCTCGTTCAAGCGCCGCTCGCGGCGGATCGAGCGGTGCATCAGGCCAAGTGCTCCACCCGAGGTGAGAACCGCGACACCTAACAAACCCAGCGTCCAGCGCCCTTGTTGGCGCGCGTTGCGTTCGATCATGTCCGGCCGTGCGGCGACGATTTCCATCCGCAAATCATCGCCGAAGCGCAGCGGCAGACTCTCCATCACTTCGAAATCCGTGCGGCTTCCCGCCGCCTTCTTTCCATCAATGGACAAAAGCAGATCCGCCCACGCAGGCATTTGTTTTCCTGCGGAGCCAAGAGCCTCGATCAACGCTCGATGAGGGATGAAACGAAGGCTCCTGCCGTCAGATGCGAGCCACCAGGTTTGATCGCCGTCACCGATCCATTTTCCTGAAGGACCGATCTCCGAATGTTTCCGCAACAGGGCGCGGGCTTGCTCGCCGTAAGTCCAGTTTCCCGGAGCTTCGCCGGTTTTGGAGAAGACCAAGGGTGTGAGAACCGAAGCGGCCTCGCCGGTCGCCAGGTTTACCAGAACTTTTGCATCCTCAGGATCCATGCTCGCCTCAAACACCCGGAAGCCCGCCAGTACACGCCGCGGCAAACCTGCGGGTGAAATCCCGGCCTGCGGGTTGTCGCGCAGCTTGCGTAGTTCCGTTAGATCGTTGCCATCCAGCACGGCATCCGCCGCGGAGGACACGCCCGGGATCGGCGGATCGGGAAACAAAGGCGTCGTTTCCACTGCCGCGTCGAGTTCCCGCGACAGGGCTTCCTCCGCAAACTTCCCCGCCACCTTCGCCTCCTCCCGCGCCGATGACCATGCGGCCTTCACCTGCGCCCTGATGCCGATCCACGCCAGCACGCCAAGCACCAGCAGCGGCAAGAGCACCGCCAGCGTGAGCCAGTGAAGGGATAATGACGAAGGGCGGGGCATGTCAGCGTGGTGGTGGCTCTACCGCTTTTGGGCGGGCCGCGGCTGCCCTTTCTGAGTCCAGACCTCATCTCCATCGCGAAGGAAGAGCATGGATGGCGGCAGAATGCTCGATTCGACATCCCCTCGTATGACCCACATCTCCGCATCCCGAGTCAGCCATGATCCCCGGACAGTCGGGATGCCGGTCTCCGGTGGCAAGGGAACCCAGCCTATTTCCGTTTCGACAAAACGCGGCGCGTTGTAGAACAGATCCCTCACGGTGATATCCTTCTGTGCATCAGTGACCTTGAAGCGACCGCCAAGCGCCTTGGCGAGAAACGCTTCTTCCTTCGCGCTGAAGCCTTTCCATGGCTCGTCCAGACGATCCTTGAGTAGGGAAATCTCCACGACATCGCCGGGTTGGAGCATGACATCGGCTTTCTTCGCATCTTCCGCCGTCGTTTGATCGGTGGACGCCGCAATGATTTCGGCGAGGTTCACTTCGATCAGCTTTTGCGCTCCATCTCCCATCAAGCGGCGGATGCGGATGTTTGCCAGATCCGGATGAGGCAACAGGGTGAAACCGTAAAGCGCATCGAACCCGTACATTTTCACAAGATCAGCGGTTTTTTCCTCCGCAAAATACCTCCAATTCGAAGACGATGGGACCTGTGTGTCCGCGAGGGCCTGAATGAGTGTCGGAATGCCGGCCTCCACGGGCTTTCCACCCACCACACCGAGGATTTTTTCGAACGGATAATCCACCGCTTTCAAGGTGACGCCTTTCCGCCGCAATATGGCAATGTCCTCTCTCGCCTGTGCGGATATTTCAAGTTTCACCCGGTCTCCCGCTTCCAATTGGAATTTTGCAGCCTCCATCGAATGATAAGTCAGGCGGATCTCCGGCCAATCTTTCCGGGAGATGATGATGGTGGCCGGCAGATCGCGCGTGATCAAATCA
>DATISV010000658.1:0-14708 GCA_035468505.1 Luteolibacter sp.
CCGCCGGAAATGGTGCGGCTCTCGGTGGGCATCGAGCACATTGATGACATTCTCGCCGATCTGGACCAGGCGCTCGCGGCGGCCGGAAACATATAAAATTCGACCGATCCGTCGGATCAGACCGATCTAACAAGACCATGAAAGAAGCCATTTTCACCAAAATCCGCAGCGCCACCGCCGCGCTCAAAACCAAGGCTCCGCTGCCGGACTATGATGTGGCCGTCACGCATTCACAGCCCAAGCTCGAAGGCACGGACCTGTGGGAAATTTTCTGCCGCAATTTCCATGCGGTGCATGGCCGGGCGATGACTTCGGTGGACGAGTTGGCGGAGTTTCTCAAAAGCACCAACCAACTCCACGGCTACTGCGACCCGGCGCTGATGGATGCGGTGGGATCGAAACTCGCCGCCGCCGGACTGACGGTGGAAAACACCTATGACCGCGAGCGATACGACGATTACCAATTCGGCATCACCCGCGCCAGCGGCGCGATCGCGGAATCCGGCACGGTCATTCTCGATGACGACCGCACTTCGCACCGGCTCGCGGCGCTTTCGCCATGGGTGCATGTGGCGGTGTTGGAGAAACACGAAATCCACCGCACGATTTCCGATGCCATCGCGGCACTCGGCGACAGCCCGAACATCATCTGGTGCACCGGCCCTTCGAAGACGGCGGACGTCGAAGGCATCCTCATCGAAGGCGTCCACGGGCCGGGGGAGCAGATCGTTTTGCGGGTTTGATTGGCGCGAAAAATGGCGCGATTTGAATAAAATACTTGCGTATGTGGCGCGATATGGCATTTTCCGGGCGGATTCATGCCAAAAATCGCGCCATTTTCCCAACTGGATGACATCGTGCGGGCGGTGGAGTTATTCCCGCTCGGCGTGGCGGTGAGCACCCTGCTGGAGCGGCCGGAACTCCAGTTTTCGAAGCGCACGTTGCAACGGCGCCTCGAACAACTCGTGCATGAGGGCCGCTTGGCAGCGATCGGCAGGGCACGCGCGCGGCGCTACACGGCGCTGGCCTCGGTGGCGGCGGAGGAACACGTGCTGCGTGAGGAGCCGGCGCAATACGCCGTGCGCCGGGATTGGCTGACGCCCGCGGGTCGCGAGGTGCAGGCACTGGTGAGCCGCTCGTTGATCGAACGCAGCCCGGTGGGTTACCGGCCTGAATTTCTCACCCGCTATGAACCGAACGTGACGTTTTACCTGCCTCCTGAGCTGCGCCGCAATCTGGCGGAGATCGGCTATGTGGGTCTGCGGGAATTGCCGGCGGGAACTTACCTGCGGCAGTTGATGAACCGCTTGTTGATCGATCTTTCGTGGAACTCGAGCCGGCTGGAGGGAAACACATACTCGTTGTTGGAAACGCAGCGCCTCCTGGAGGAAGGCGTGGGCGCGGAAGGCCACGGCGTGGCGGAGACGCAGATGCTCATCAATCACAAGGGGGCCATTGAAATGCTCGCCGAGCAGGCGGAGGAGCTTTGCTTCAACCGCTACACGGTCTGCAACCTGCACGCAATGCTGGCACACAACCTGATGCCGGACCCCGCGGATTGCGGTCGCATCCGCTCGGTGCCGGTGGGCATCGGCGGCACGGTCTATCACCCGCTGTCGGTGCCGCAGAAAATCGAGGAGTGTTTCGACCTGTTGCTAGCGAAGGCGGAGGCGATCGTGGATCCCTTCGAGCAGGCGTTTTTCGTCATGGTGCACATCCCGTATCTCCAGCCCTTCGGAGATGTGAACAAACGCGTCTCGCGCATCGTGGCGAACATTCCGCTGATGCGCCACAATCTGTGCCCGCTGTCGTTCGTGGACGTGGACAAGTCGGATTATGTCGCGGGCCTGATCGGCGTGTATGAAATGAACCGCGTCGAATTGCTGCGCGATGTGTTCGAGTGGTCCTATCGCCGCTCATGCCTGCGCTACTCGGCGGTGCGGCAGATTATCGGCGAGCCGGATCCGTTCCGAATGATGCATCGCAATGAAATCGCCAAAACGCTGGTCGAAGTGGTGACGGGACGCATGGACAAGGCGGCTGCCATCCGCCACATCGCTAAGCGTGCCGCCGAGTGGCTGCCCGCGGGGGATCGCGCACGCTTCACCGAAGTGGTGGAAAACGAACTCCGCGGCCTGCACGAGGGAAACCTAATGCGCCTGCGCCTGAGGCCGTCGGAATTCCACGCGTGGAAACAAGCATGGTGAACCGCGTCAAATGAATCGCCTCTGTGCAACGCCTCCGCGCTGTGCTTGATTCCCGCGCGTGCCCGCCACCGATCCATCGCCCGAACTGCTTTCCCCCGCGGGAAACTGGGACTGTGCCCGCGCCGCGGTGGCCGCCGGGGCGGATGCGATCTACTTCGGGCTGCCACGCTTCAACGCGCGGATGCGGGCGGACAATTTCACCGAGGACGACCTGCCGGAACTCATGGAGTTTCTCCACCGCCATGGCGTGAAGGGCTTCGTGACGATGAACACGCTCATCTTCACCGGCGAGATGGAAGCGGCTGAGGAACAACTTCGCAAAATCGCCGCGGCGGGTGTGGACGCGCTCATCATCCAGGACCTCGGCCTTGCGAAACTCGCACGTGAGATCGCGCCGAATGTGGAACTCCACGCCTCCACGCAGATGACGATCACCTCGCCGGAGGGATTGGCGTTCGTCGAGTCCCTGTTCCCGCTCGAACGCGCGGTGCTGGCCCGCGAGTTGTCGGTCAGGGAAATCGAGCGCTTTCACTCGCCGCGCACGCCGTTGGAGGTGTTTGTGCACGGTGCCTTGTGCGTGGCCTATTCCGGCCAATGCCTTACCAGCGAGTCGCTCGGCCAGCGCAGCGCAAACCGCGGCGAATGCGCGCAGGCCTGCCGCATGCCATACGAAATCGTCGTCGATGGCGAAACGCGCGACCTCGGCGAAGTGCGCTACCTGCTCAGCCCGCAGGATCTCGCGGCGGTGGACTTGATCCCGGATCTGGTGAAAGCCGGCGTGAAGTCGTTCAAGATCGAGGGCCGGCTCAAATCGCCCGAATACGTCACCGCCGTGACCCGCGTGTATCGCAAGGCGCTCGACGCCGCCATTGAGAATCTAACATCTCTTGTCACCGAGTCAGACCGCTACGCGCTGGAGATGACATTTTCACGCGGTCTCTCCACCGGCTGGCTGGCGGGCACGGATCATCCCTATCTCACGCACGGCCGCTTCGGCAAAAAGCGCGGTCCGTTATTGGGCGAGATCACCGATTGCGCGCCCGGCTGGATCAAACTGGGAAACACCACCGGCGTGCCGCTCGCCGCAGGCGACGGCGTGGTCTTCGATGCCGGCGAAAACCGCGACATGGAGCAGGGCGCGCGCGTCTGGAAGATCGAGGGCGACCGCATCGTGTTCCACAAGACCTACAGCGGCATCAACTTCGACCGCATCAAGCGCGGCCACAAGGTTTACAAAACCTCCGACCCGAAACTCGAAAGCGAACTGCGCAAGTTCTGGCAGAACGCGAAACCGGCGGAAAAGAAAACCGGTCTTGTTATCACGGTGACGGGCTCGCCGGGGAACCCGCTCGTCGTTTCCGCCAATGGAAAATCCGTGACCAGCGCCACCCCACTCGAACCCGCCGCCAAGCGTCCGCTCGACGACACGGCACTCGCCGCCCAACTCGGCCGCCTCGGCGGAACTCCTTATGAACTCGCCTCGCTCGACAACCGTTTGCAAGGCGACTGCCACATCGCCCTCTCCACGCTCAACGAACTCCGCCGCGCCCTCGTGGCGGAACTCGACCGTGGCGGCGGTTTCCAACCGCCAAGCCCATCCACCACCACCCACCACGACCTTCTTCCTTCGATGTTCGATGTTGGACGTTCGATGTTCGATGTTCCCCATCTCTCCGTCCTCTGCCGCGACATGCATCAACTCCACGCCGCCATCGAATCCGGCGTGGAAACCATCTACTGCGACTTCGAAGACCCGCGCCGCTACAAGGAGGCGGTGAATGATTTCAAATTTCATATTTCAAATTTGAAATCCAAAATCCTGCTCGCCACCCCGCGCATCCTCAAACCGGGCGAGACCGGATATCTAAAACTGATCGAGCGCGCCGAGCCGGACGGCCTGCTGCTGCGCAACCTGGCGGCGCTGGAATACTACAAAAATCGTAGCGACCTGGTGAAAGCCGGCGATTTCTCCCTCAACGTCGCCAATCCCATCACCGCACGGCTATTGATGGAAAACGCGGGACTCGACTGGCTCACGGTTTCCTACGACCTCAACATCGGCCAGGCGCTGGAATTGATCGAACAAGCGCCGCCGGAGTGGTTCGAGCTCACCCTGCACCAGCACATGCCGATGTTTCATATGGAGCACTGCGTGTTCTGCGTCTTTCTCAGCAAGGGAACGAGCTACAAGGATTGCGGCCGGCCCTGCGAGAAACACGTCGTCCACCTGCGCGACCGCGTCGGCCAGCTCCACCGCTTGCAGGCGGACGTCGGCTGCCGCAACACGCTCTTCAACGGCCGCGCCCAGACCGGCGCGCGTTTTTATCAGAACCTGCATGCCACCGGACTGCGGCGTTTCCGCATCGAGCTGCTCGACGAAGACCGCGCCACAGCCGCGCGGACCATCCGCGCCTATCAGGATCTGCTCGCTGGCAAGGACGACGCCGCAGGCCTGCTGCGGAAGGTGGAGGCACTGGAAAAACTCGGCGTCACCGAGGGCACGCTGGCGGGCGTGTGAAACCCGTTCCGGAGCCCATACCGGAGCCCGCCACACTCCTGTCGTTCCTCCGCCCCAGTCCGCCTGATATCAGCATTCCCAAGGAAAAACTCCTTGCCGTGATACTGGATTCCGATATCGTCCGGTCCGTTGAACAACCGTCAACACCGCATTCTGGCCGAGATCTTCAGGAATCCGGTTCCGGCATCGATCAAATGGGCGGATATCGAAGCCCTGCTGATCGCTCTCGGGGCCGAGCTTTCCGAGGGCAGCGGCTCAAGGGTCCGAATCGCCCTGAATGGCGTGCGAGCGGTTTTTCACAGGCCGCATCCACAACCGACGACCGACAAGGGCGCGGTGAAGTCGATGCGGAAATTCCTAACCGAAGCAGGAGTAAAGCCATGATGAACTACAAAGGATACGGATGCTCCGTCCGGTTCGATGACGAGGCCGATATTTTCCACGGCGAAGTCTCCGGACTGCGGGACGTTGTGACTTTCCAGGGAAGAACCGTCGATGAATTGAAGGCGGCTTTCCGGGAATCGGTTGACGATTATCTCGATTTCTGTGCCAGCCGGGGAGAGACGCCTGACAAACCGTATTCAGGCAAATTCCTGCTGCGCGTGGATCCCGCGCTTCATCGCAGGTTGGTCGAATTGAGCGGGGACGAGGGAGAGAGTCTGAACAACTGGATCGCCTCCCGTCTTGAAGAACTCACCGGAAGAAATTGATGCCGGCAACCGGGGGGGAGATCGTTCACGGCATGAAACTCCAAATCTCTGGACTCATCCCGCATTCACTCCTCCAGCAAATCGAGTGCGAGCCGGTTGTAGGTCGGCGTGTCGATGAGGAATGGATGTGCCTCGCCATCGAGCGAGCCGTAGTAAAAGCCGGCGGTCTGGCCGGTGCCGGGGGCGAAGCGCAGGGTGCGCTGCGACAGTCCCGCGAAGTTGCCATCGCCGTCGATTTTCTTTTCCACCACCTGGAAAACCAGCGACGGGTTCAACAGGGCGGCGGCGGCCTCTGCGTCATCACGCGCGAGCCAGCGCGAGACTTGCAGGCCTTCCAGTGCGGCGAGCATGTGGTTGGCGCGCGCGGGAACCAGGCGGTCGTCGAGATTCCGGCCTTCGCTGGTGGCCTGCCATGACTCGTGAATGAAATCGTATTTGAGCACCAACGGCGGATCGTTCCCGATGCGGCTTACGATGCCGGTGAGGTCGACGCGGCTCAGCGACCACAGGCGCGCGTGCCGCCACTCGTGCGGCCGCACGGCAATGGCTGTTAGAATGGAGCGATCCACCCGCATGACGGTGGGTGTGCCGGCGCGGTTGACGAAAAGGTCGCCCTGTGAATTGAGGCCGAAGCGCAGTTCGATGCCCTGGTTTTCCTCGCCGAGGAACCGCAGCGTGAGGATCGGCCGATCGAGTCCCCACGGGCTGAAATCGGTGGCGGCATCGCTCTCGAAGGCGGTGGCGCGGTGGCTGGTGACGGCCTTGAGCAGCTCGAACAGGTTGCTCTCGTTGGCTTCGCTCCCCTTGCCATCAATCGCGGTCATCCACGGGCTGGGCGGCTGGCGCTCGATGAGGATGGGCTCGCCGGTGGAAGGCACGATTTCGATGCGGCGCAGCGAGGCGATGTTGAGCCGGGTGAGCACGGGATCCCGCAGGTCGTTCATGGCGAGCGGCAGGTCGGCCAGCGAAACCACGCCGGCCTCGGGCTTGAGTGGCAGCTCGAACCAGGTGCCGGGACGGTCGCTGACCATCGCACCGGTGACGCGCGCATCGGCATTTTCCGGTGGGAAAATTTCCAACACGGTTTCTGCTGAGTCGCCGAATGAAACAATGCCGATCTGGGTGGGTTGGTTCGCGCCATCGGTGGCTGGCAGCACGGCGGCGGCACGGTCGGTCACGCGCGTGGCCCGCAGTTCGAACATACCCTCCAACAACTTTTTCATCGCCGCCGGATCGGTGGAGAGTTCGAGCGGCTTGGTGATGCGCCATGGCGCGCCGTGGGCGGCGCGGGAGAGCGTGAGATCGCCCTGCTGCGAGCGGATGCGGATTTTCTCCAGATTCGCGGGATTGAAATAAAACGGACCGTGATCGCGAAGCAGTTTGAGGCCGTCGCGGAACAGCGCGGTGATGTCGCCGGTGGCGATGTAGGCGTGCCTGCCGCGCCCGCGGTCGCGCGGCTGCACGAACACGGTGGAGACCGGCTCGTCGAAGCCCTCGATTTCCGCGCGCCACGGGGTCACGCGGCCGAGGCGGAAGTCGGCGAGGATCTCGCGCCCGTCACCTTCGAGCCGGATGCGCACCGCGTTGTCGCCGAGGCCGGATTTCGAGTCGTCCACCTCATCCTCGTCCGCGACGTCCTCGACGCACATGCCCAGCGCGAACTGGATGATGGCGACCGCCGCGCGCGGGTCCATGCGGTCCTCCCATGGTGCCGAGGCCAACCAGCCGTTTTCGCCCAGCGAAAAGACAGCCGTCGCGCCGCCGGAGCGGATACGAATGTGTTTCACTTCCGCAGGCGTGAAAGAATCATACACCCGCGAGCCGACCTGATGCGGCGGAGCGCCGAGCAGCGCCTCGAAACCACCCTGCCGCAACTGCCACACGGCGAGCGTGAGCGCAATGGCCGCGCCAAATGCGAGAAGGAGAGTGAATCCGGTGGAACGCATGACGGATCAAACACGGCGCGACGACCAGACGAAGCCGCCGATCAGGAGGAATAACGCGGGCAGGAAGAAAAGGTTCGCGCGGTTGATGAATGAGACCTGCGCGTCGAGCAGCGGCAGTTTGTAGGTGTGCAGCGCGCGCGGCCCGATGCCGGCGAGTTGTTCGCGGCCGACCAGCCAGTTCGCCGCGGAGGCGAGGAAATCGCGGTTTTCCGCACGCTGTTGCGCGGGGTCGAGGAAATCGATGCCGGACATCACGATCATGCGCGAGGAATCGGCGGCGAAGCGGTCGTCGCTTTCCGCACCGCGTATCACGGCCGCGGCGAGATGCAATGGCGGGCCATGGTCTTCGATTTCATCATATATATCATCTCCCGAGCCGAAGTCCGTCTCGCCCCAGAAACCGGCGGCGGCCTCGATCAGACCGAACGGCGCGATGCGGCGGTTGAGCAGGTCTTCCGCTCCCTCGCGCACTTCGAGCGAGGAAATGGCGCCGCTGAACTCGGTGGCCAGCCCGGCCAGGCCGCTCATGAACGGCACGCCCCGGGTGAAAGTCCCGCGCGCCTGGGTGACCAGGCGGCCCTCGCTGCGGGCAATGACACGGTCGCCGCGTGGAGTGACGCCCATGCCACGCAGGAAGGCGCGGAGTTTCGGCGGAGCCGTGCCGTCGTCCAGCAGCATGAACATGGCGGCCTTCGGGCGGTTCCAATAGCGCTCCAGCACGGCGAGTTCCTGCTCGGTCAAATCATAGTTGGGAGCCACCATCGCGATGCCATCCACCTCTTCGGGAATCTCCGCAATTTGTGATAGATTGAGATCCGCCAGCACCACGTTCTGATAGCGCAGGATTTCCTCAAGCTGCGCGCGGGGGGAAAAGCCGGCGGCGTTTTCGCTGGATGCGCTTTTGTCGGCGAGCAGTGCGATCACGCGGCTGCGGCCCTCGATGGCGGAAACGAGCGATGCCGTGAGCAGGTCCTCGCCCTTGAATCCGGTGACTCGCCGCACACCATCGGCAGTGGCATGCACCGCCATGTCGTCGGCCGGCACCAGCCGGACCTTCGGATGCAGCGTGCGGATGCGGTTTTCATCCTCGCGCGTCGGCGGGCTGTCGTCGGAACGGGCAT
Organism: Luteolibacter sp.; assembly: GCA_035468505.1. Classification (GTDB taxonomy): domain Bacteria; phylum Verrucomicrobiota; class Verrucomicrobiia; order Verrucomicrobiales; family Akkermansiaceae; genus Luteolibacter. Next base: position 8,503 of record DATISV010000658.1, read on the forward strand.
CGATGATGACCAGATCGCGGATCAGGGTGATGCCATAGGTGGCTACAATTTCCGCCATGCGGTCGGGACTGCGCAGCGGGTCCACCACCTCCAGCTCGATGCCGCCCCTGGAGCGGCGCTCGTATTCCTCGGCCAAGGCGCGCACGCGCTCGTAGAACGGCGCGCTGCGACGGTAGGCCATGATCCATTTCACCGGTTTTTCACGGTCGCGAACGGTATCGTCTTTGAGATAATTCCGGGAGGCCGGAGAAAGCGAATAATCCGCGGCCCGGCTGAGGTCCGCGCTCCAGTGGTGGTTCAGCGAGAGATAATTGACGGCGACAAGGATCAGCACGAGCAAGGCCGCCTGGATCAAGGCGATCGCGCCGATCCCGAAGCGGTTCGGGCGGCTGGATTTTCGACGTTCTGGCGCGGGAGATGACATGTGGAAGATGATATCAGATTCGCCAGCGGCGGAAATCGGTGACCTGATAGGTCATGAACAGGAGGAAGACGGCGAGACTGGGAAAATACACCGCCGCCCGCGTGTCGAGCAGTCCGCTGGCGTAGTAATGCAGATGGCGCTGCGACGAGATGTAATGGAAAAACTCCGCGCCCGCGAACGACTCGCCCCAGATCACGGTGACGAAGCCGAGGAAATACTGGATCACCAGCAGGCCGATGGTCAGCAGCCCGGCGATGATCTGGCTGGAAGTGAGCGCCGAAGCCAAACAGCCGGCGGCGGTGAAGGCGGAGCCCATCAGCATGACGATGGCGAACGCACCGATCATCGAGCCGGGCGACCACGCCGGCGGCAGGTCGGTGAACCAGACGAACATGCGGAACTGCACGAAGGCCGGCACCCAGAGAATGGCATAGAATATCATCGCCGCGACATACTTCGAGAGCACCACCTGCCAGGTGCGCACGGGCGCGGTGAGCAAGGTTTCCAAGGTCCCGGAGCGCTCCTCCTCGGCAAACAACCGCATCGTGATGAGCGGGAAGATGAAGAGGAAATAAAACCAGAACACCGGCGTGTGGAAAGTCACGTAAACCAGGCTGTCCTTCACCGGCGTGTCGCGGAAGCCCTTCATCGCCGTGGAAAGCGAGACGCCCTGCATCACCGTCACGAAGGCCAGCACCACCCAGCCGAAAGGCGTGAGGAAATAACCTTTGAGTTCCTTGAAGGTGAGGATGCGGAACAATCTCATGAGCGATGGGATGGGATCAATCGGACGCGATCATGCGGCGGATCGCTTCGGCGATGAAGGTTTTCGGTTCTTCAGGCAGGGTGCTGGCGCATTTGAGCGAGTCGCCGCCGCTGTCCACCTGGATGTGATATTGCACCTGGTTGTTCTTTTTCCATGTCGCTTGGCGGATCGAGACGCGCGCGCTCTTGTCGCAGGTGATGCGGCGTTTCCAACTGAGCGGGCCCAGTTCCATGGCGACTTCGAGCACGCCCTGGTTGAAACTGAAGCGCCAGCGCCCGAACAGCAGGAAGGCGATCGCGGAAACCAGCACGACCGTCCCGATCAGGAACGGCAGGCCGAACAGGCTGATGCCGGGATCGAACTCGCCCTTCTGGATCTGCGAGCCGTAGATGCCCACCATGGAAACGCCCGACCACACCGCGGTGAAGGGGATCAGGAAAAACACCATCGGGGAGACTTTCTTATAATACACCGTCTTGCCATGGAGCGTGCCCGGATCGAAACGCACGCCTTTGGGTGGCTTGCCGAGGTCCACGTTTTCCACACCGGGGATGCCCGCGATCGAGGAGAACGGCATCGTTTTGCCACAACTGCGGCAGAGCGCGATGTCGTTGGCGACATTCACGTCGTCCATGGCGATTCCCGCCCTGCAGTGAACGCATTGGTAGGGATGCCGGCTCATAGGTACTTGTCGGTCACCGCGCCCTCGGACGCGGTGGCCACGAGTTTGGCATACTTGGCCAGCACGCCCTGTGTGTAGCGCGGGGCGGGTTGTTTCCACGCGTCGCGGCGGGCCTTGAGTTCCTCGTCGGGCAGTCGGACGTCGATGCGGTTGTTGACGGCGTCGATGATGATCGGATCGCCGTCCTTGAGCAGGCCGATGGTGCCGCCGGTGAAGGCTTCCGGGGTGATGTGGCCGACCACGAAGCCGTGGCTGCCGCCGGAGAAGCGGCCGTCGGTGATGAGCGCGACGTCCTTGCCGAGGCCGAGGCCCATGATCGCGCTGGTGGGGCCTAACATTTCGCGCATGCCGGGGCCGCCCTTCGGTCCTTCCATGCGGATGACGATCACGTCGCCCTTGTTGATTTCCTTGGCGAGGATCGACTTCATTGCGGCGTCCTCGGAATCGAAGCAGCGGGCGTTGCCGGTGAAGACCTCGCCTTCCTTGCCGGAGATTTTGGCGACCGCGCCTCCTTCGGCGAGGTTGCCGTAAAGAATGCGCAGGTGGCTGTCCTTTTTGACCGGGTTGTCGAGTGGGCGGATGATCTGCTGGCCTTCCGGATAGGGCTTGGCGAGTTTTTCCAAATTCTCGCGCATCGTGCGGCCCGTCACCGTCATGCAGTCGCCGTGCAGCAAGCCTGCATCGAGCAGCATCTTCATCAACGGCACCGTGCCGCCGATTCTAACCAGATCCGCCATGACATATTTGCCCGACGGCTTGAGGTCGGCGAGCACCGGCACGTTTTTCCCGATGCGCTCGAAGTCGTCGATGGTGATCTCGACGCCCGCGGCCTGCGCGATGGCGGGGATGTGCAGCACCGCGTTGGTGGAACCGCCGAGCGCGATGAGCACGGTGATCGCGTTTTCGAACGCCTCCTTGGTGAGGATGTCGCGTGGCCTGATGCCGAGGTTGATCAGGTTGACCACGGCCGCGCCGGCGTCGAAGCAGTCGCGCATCTTGTCATCGGAGATGGCGGCCTGGGCGGAGCTGTTAGGGAGCGACATGCCCATCGCCTCGATCGCGCTGGCCATGGTGTTGGCGGTGTACATCCCGCCGCAGGAGCCGGGGCCCGGGATCGCGCAGGACTCCACGGTTTCCAGCTCGGCGTCGTCGTATTCGCCGTTGGCGTGTTTGCCGACGGCCTCGAAAACGGAAACGATGTCGAGGTCCTTCTGCTCGCCCTTGAGCGTGGCGCAGCCAGGCAGGATGGTGCCGCCATAGACGAAGACCGACGGGCGGTTCATGCGCGCCATCGCCATCAGGCAGCCGGGCATGTTCTTGTCGCAGCCGCCGATGGCCACGAAGCCGTCCATGCCCTCGCAGCCGACCACCGTTTCGATCGAATCGGCGATGACTTCGCGGGAAACGAGCGAGTATTTCATGCCCTCGGTGCCCATCGAGATGCCGTCGGAGACGGTGATGGTGTTGAAGATGATGCCCTTGCCGCCGGCGGCGTCGGTGCCCTTGCGGGATTCCACGGCGAGCTTGTCGATGTGGACGTTGCAGGGGGTCACCTCGCTCCAGGTCGAGGCGATGCCGATCTGCGGCTTGGCGAAATCGTCTTTTTGGAAACCGACGGCGTAGAGCATCGCGCGGCTCGGCGCGCGGTCGGGGCCGTCGAGCATCGGGCCGGAAAACGGGCGGGTGGTGTCTTTCATCGCGGGCGCAGCATCCCGTCCGGCACGGGCCGCGTCAAGGTCGGCGCTTCAGTGCGGGTCGGTAACCCGGCCGAGGAACAGGCAGGTGCCGCTGGCGACGTGCTGGACCGCGAAGAGGAACGGCCGGTCCACCCGGATGTCGAGCGGCTCGACCGGCTCGTCGGGAATCGAGGTGGCGCGCATCATGACCACGGCGGTTGCCGCGGCGGCCTCGGTGCCGTCCTTGTTCACATCGATGAAGGCCTTGTGGATCACGTTGTCGATGTAGAGGTAATCGTCCGGCCGGCGTGGAGCCATGCGCGAGAAATCCGCAGTGCCCTGCGGCACATCGAAGGCGGCCCGCATGCCCATCGCCTTGAGGTGTTCGGCGAGCATCACGCGGCCGGGCTCGAGTTTGAATTTCGGCAGGCGCAGGATCGCTTCGCGCTTAGGAAGCCGCGCGGCCTCGGCGAGCAGCGCCGCATCGATTTGCTTCTCAAGCGCCGCAAGTCCGTCCAGCTCGTCCGGCAGGGCGATGAGGAATTGCAAACCGCCGCCCTCATAGGGCACCGAGACCAGCGTGCCGCCGGGGATTCTCCGATAGCCGTATGGCGCTTGATGAATCAGCCCCGGAACCTTGGCTTGGCCGGTGCCATCGACATGGAAGACCAGTTCCGGTTCTTCGCGGAACGGAGCGGCCCACGCGGCCTTGAGGTAGATGGCATTGGCGAGAACAAGCCGCGTTTCCTCATTGAGCACGCCGGCCGGAATGAGATCCTTGATCCGCTCGCGCGTCTGCTCCTCGACCCACTCGTTGATGCGGGTTCGCGCGGCCTCGGCCTGTCGGATGAAATCAACCTGCTCCAGCGGCGCGGCGTAGGTGTTTTCCAACAACTCGATAAACGGTTTTTCGAACGGCTGGCCGGTCTGGCCGAACAAGCGGTTGGCAGTGACAATCTGCAGCGGCGTTTCCGGTCCGCCGCGACGGTCCGGGTTTTCCACCCGCTCGCGACTGGCGCGCGCGAGTTCCGCAAGATCCGCGGCGATGGCCGCGATGCCGGCGTGCGTTGCGGCCTCGTCGTCGCCGAGGTGCAGGGTGGCGGCCATTTCGGCGCGCGTTTTGCCGGCGGCACCGGCGTAGGTCATGGCCAGCGCGCTGGCGATCGACCACGGCGAAGCAACTCGGTTGCCGCCGTCCGCCGCCAGTCTGTGGTGCAGTTCGAGACCGAAGCGGTTGATGCCGGTGGCGACGGGCGAGGTTTCGGCACCGGCGCTTGTTAGGGCGATCGCACCGGCCAAGAACGGGAAAACAGGTTTCATGACGAGTGCCACCCTGTAGCCGCTGCACAGATCGGTCAACCAGCGACTCGTCCGCACCGATATCGGTTTTTGTTGGTTTTTTTGGAGAATCTGCGGTTGGTTGCGCGCCTCCGCCGTTATGACCCCGCCTGCCATCCACACGCCCGCCAGCAAGCCGCCGAAACGCAAGGCCGCCAAGGCCTGGTCCCCGGAAAAATCCGCGGAACTTTATGGCGTCGAGTCGTGGGGTCACAGCTACTTCGGCGTCAGCAAGAAGGGCCACGTCACCGTGCGGCTCGAAGACGACGAAAGCGGCAAGGAGGTCTCGCTTTTCGAAGTGATCGAGGGCCTGCGCGACCGCGGCACGCACCTGCCCGTGCTGCTGCGTTTCCGCGACCTGCTGCACCGCAGGATTGCGGAAATCAACGAGTCGTTTCGCAAGGCGATCAAGGAACTCAACTACCGTGGCGAATACCGCGGTGTCTATCCGATCAAGGTGAACCAGCAGCGCCAGGTGATCGAGGAGATCGCCGAGTTCGGAAAAAAATACCACTACGGCCTGGAAGCCGGCTCGAAGCCCGAGTTGATCGCCGCGCTCGCCCACATGCACGATCCCGAGGCCTACATCATCTGCAACGGCTACAAGGACGAGGAGTTCATCGATCTCGCGCTACACTCGCAGAAAATGGGCCTGCGCATCATGCTGGTGCTCGAAATGCCCAGCGAACTCGACCTCATCCTCGAGCGCTCGCGCAAGATCGGCGTGCTGCCTAATCTCGGCGTGCGCGTCCGCCTGTCCACCCGCGGGTCCGGCCACTGGCAGGACAGCGCCGGCGACAAGTCCGTCTTCGGCCTCAACGCCGCGCAGGTCATCGGCGTGGTGGACCACCTCAAGGCGAGCGGCCACATCGGCTGCCTGAAAATGCTCCACTACCACCAGGGCTCGCAGATCCCGAACATCGCCGCCATCCGCGAGGGAGCCACCGAGGCGGTCAGAATGTATTGCGACCTCGTCAAGGAAGGCGCGCCGATGGGCGTGCTCGACATCGGCGGCGGCATGGCCGTGGACTACGACGGCTCCCACACCAACTTCCACTCGTCCTGCAACTACTCGGTGGCCGAGTATTGCGCCGACATCGTCGAGGTCGTCTCGCAAATCTGCGACAAGGCCGGCGTGCACCACCCCAACCTCATCTCGGAAAGCGGCCGCGCGGTGGTCGCCTATTACTCGGTGCTCGTCTTCAACATCCTCGACGTCACCCGCGCCCAGACCAGCGACTCGGCACCCGACGTCCCGGAAAAAGCCCCGCAGAACCTGCTCAACCTGATCGACGTCCACAAGACGATGTCGAAGAAGAA
>DATISV010000659.1:0-1541 GCA_035468505.1 Luteolibacter sp.
CGCGCTGGGCCTGTTCCGCGAAGTCGAGCGGATCGCCGATCCGCGCTCCGATCTCGCGTTTCACGCCTCCTACTACCGGCTGCTGTGTTTCTATCAGATCGAGGGTCGCCACGTGCCCGACCAGGTGGACGCCTTCCTCCAGCTCTATCGAAAATTCCACCCCGCGGACACCCGCATCCACACCGCGCTGATGATGAAGGCGGAGACGCTGTTCGCCAACCGTGAAGTGGCCGAAGCCGCCAAGATTTACAGCGAGATCGACGCCGCCGCGGTGAGCGAAAAAAACCGCCCCGGCCTGCTCTATCAGCGCGGTTGGTGCCTCGCCGAAGCCGGCGACCACCAAGGAGCCATCCGCTCGCTCGGCGAGTTCATCAGCCGCTACCCGGACGATTCGCGCATCCCATCCGCACTCGCCAAGCGCGCCCGCGCCTACGTCGCCGTGGCCGAACCGCAGAAGGCCATCGCCGATTTCGACCGCCTCATCAAGGCCGGCGAACCGCCCGACCTCGTCTCGCTCGCCTGGCTCGAATCCGCCCGCATGCGCCGCGCCGATGGCGAAATCGACGACATGATCACCCGCTACCGCGGACTGCTCCAGAACATCGAGGACCTCGGCGAAGGCCACCTGGCCGAAGCCAACTACTGGATCGGCTGGGGCATGGTGAAAAACAACCAGGCCCCCGAAGCCACGCCGCACCTCGAAAAAGCCCGCGACCTGCGCCCGGACGCCTACCTCAAGCACGCCGGCATCCTGCTCGCGCTCGGCCACTTCGCCGCCCAGGACGTCGTCAAGCTCACCGCCGAAATCCACCGCGCCATCCAAGGCGAATACGTCGGCGACATCCCGGACCAGGTGCTCCAATGGACCGGCATGCAGGCCTTTAACGCCGGCAACCACGAACTCGCCGCCACCTGCCTCACTCTCGTCGCCACCCCGGACGAACCGCGCGCCACCCCCAAGGAAGTCTGGCGATACCTCGCCAAGGCCCGCCTCGAAACCGGCGACGCCGAAGGCGCGCTCGAAGCCGTCAACCACGTGCTCGATGTCGAGGAAAACCCCGCATGGAAAGCCGATGGCCTGCTCGACCGCGGACGCGCGCTCTACCTGCTCGACAAGCCCGAAGAGTCACGCGCCGCCACCGACGAAGCCCTCGCCCTCCGCCCGCAAGGCCGCACCAGCGCCGGCCTGCGCATCCTCTCCGGCGACCTCGGCATGAAGACCGACGACCCCCGCAAGGCCGCCGCCGATTACCTCATCGTTGTCAACTTCCACGACGACAAGGAACTCAAGCCCCTCGCCCTCTGGAAACTCATCCAGGCTCTCGAAGCCCAAGGCGACAAGGCCGAAGCCGAAACCTACCGCCGCGAACTCGAATCCGGCTTCCCCGACTGGCAACCGCCCGCCAAGTAGGCTCGTCCGTGAGAACGAGTGGTTTCCAACAAGGCGGGTGGCCCGGAAAGGGATCACGGCGAAAAGGACGCCACACGCATCGTGCGGCAACTCGCGCCGCATCTGGGATTGCCGCTCACGGCGGGGGAAC
>DATISV010000660.1:0-2733 GCA_035468505.1 Luteolibacter sp.
TCAACCGCGCCCGCGCCTCCAACACGCCAGCCGTGTTCTGGCTCGATAAAACCCGCGCCCACGACGCCCAGCTCATCGCCAAAGTGGAAACCTGTCTCAAGGACCACGAAACCACCGGCCTCGATCTCCGCATCCTGCCGCCCGCCGAGGCATGCAAGTTCTCGCTCGAGCGCATCGCCAGGGGACTCGACACGATCTCCGTCACCGGCAACGTGCTGCGCGATTATCTAACGGATCTTTTTCCGATCCTCGAAGTCGGCACTTCCGCCAAGATGCTTTCCATCGTGCCGCTCATGAACGGCGGGGGCTTGTTCGAGACCGGCGCCGGCGGATCCGCGCCCAAACACGTCCAGCAGTTCCAACAGGAAAACTACCTGCGCTGGGATTCGCTTGGTGAGTTCTTCGCGCTGGTCCCCAGCTTCGAGCACATCGCCGCGACCTTCAGCGTCCCCGCAGCCAAGGTTCTCGCCGACACGCTCGACGCCGCCACCGGCAAGTTCCTCGCAAACGACCGCTCGCCCGGCCGCAAACTCGGCACCATCGACAACCGCGGCTCGCATTTCTACCTCGCCCTCTACTGGGCCGAAGCGCTCGCCGCGCAAAACGACGACGCGGAACTGAAACGCATCTTCACCCCCATCGCCGCCGAACTAGCCGCCAACGAGGACCCCATCGTCGCCGAACTGCTCGCCGTCCAAGGCAAGCCCGCCGACATCGGCGGCTACTACGCCCCGGACGAAGCCAAGGCCGAAGCCGCGCTGCGCCCGAGCGGGACGTTCAATGCGATCCTTGAGAAACTTTCATAAGGAGTGCGGGACTGCGGCCCGCACCGGGTCGCCCGCAGTGCGACCCTCCTTATGCCCAGCGCATCATCCAGAAAAGCGATGAAGCCATTTGACATCAATTTTCCATACCCGTAGATTCTCCCGCATGAACAAGACGCAAATCCAAGTGCCGGATGAGCTGTTCAGGGAGTTGCGCGCTTTTGCCAAGGCGCGGGAATGGTCGCTTGCAGAGACCTTCCGGCGCGGTGCCGAGCTATTGCTGGAGGTTTACGACGACAAGCCACACCCACCGTCCAAGCCATGGCAGCCTCCGGTATCGTCCCATACCGGCTGGCAAGGTCTGGGGGCTGATGAACTTCGTGATGTCGCCTTTCAGGACGCCGATCCGCTTCTCAAAACCCCATGATTTCCATCGACGCGAACATCCTTCTATACAGTTACTGCGGCGACTCGCCTTTCCATCAGCCGGCCAGAACCTTCATCGAAAGCGTCGCCGGGCGGGAGGATGTGGTTCTGAGCGAGTTCGTGCTCGCGGAGTTTTACCTGCTGCTCCGCAATCCCGCGGTTTTGGCGAATCCACTCGCCGCCGCCAATGCTGTGGCGGTGATCGGGAGTTATAGGAAACATCCCTTGTGGCAAACATGCGGGTTCTCGCCACGCAGCCGTGAACTGCATGACGAACTTTGGAAACTGGCCGCCGGGCGGGATTTCGCGCGTCGCCGGATTTACGACACGCGCACGGCGCTGTGCCTGATCGCGTTCGGCGTCACGGACTTCGCCACCCTGAATCAGAAAGACTTCCTGGGATTGGGTTTTCGGAGAGTATGGAATCCACTCGACGATTGATCCACCAGGATGCCCGGTCCATCCCCGGCTTGATGAAATGCCCGCATGAGACTACCTAGGCCGCGTGTTGATCCGTCACCAGCTTGAGGAACTTCCGGCGCTAGGGGAGCCGCTGCATCTGGCGTTGGGGGTGTTCGATGGGCTGCACCTCGGCCATCAGGCGGTGGTTGCGCGTGCGGTGGCGGCGGCGCAGAACGATGGCGGGCTCGCCGGAGTGCTGACCTTCGATCCGCATCCGATCCGGGTGATCGCGCCGGCCAAGGCACCGGCGTCGTTGTTGGAAACACTCGATCACAAGGCCTGCGTCTGCGCCGGGCTGGGCGTGCATTTGATCGTGCCGCTGCATTTCGATGCCGCGATGGCGCGAATGGAGGCGCGGGATTTCATCGCCCGCCTCTGCGCCACGCCGGTACGCACCATCGCGGTGGGCGAGGACTGGCGTTTCGGCCATCGCCGCGCGGGAGACGTGGCCTTGCTGCACGAGGCTGCTGCGCGATACGGCTTCCGGCTGGAAGCGGTACCGCCGGTGATGTTCGATGGCGACCGGATCAGCAGCACGCGCATCCGCCAGGCGATCCACGACGGCAACCTCGACGAGGCGGAGCGCATGCTCGGCCGCCGCTATTCGGTGACCGGCACGGTGGTGGAAGGCGCGAAGCTCGGCCGCCAGCTCGGATTTCCCACCGCCAACGTCCACACCGGCAACCTGCAACTCCCGCCCGACGGCGTGTGGGCGGTGCGGGCGATCGATCCCGCCGGCCGACGCTGGAACGGCGCGGCCAATCTCGGCACGCGCCCGACCGTCGATGGCACCAAGCGCCTGCTCGAAGTCCACCTGATCGGTTTTTCCGGCGATCTGTATGGCGGATCGCTGGAGGTGGTTTTTGAAAAACAACTGCGCGCGGAGCGCAAATTCGACGGACTGGAGGAGCTGCGGGCGCAAATTTCCACCGATGTGGAGGCCGCACGCGAAGCGCTGGCTTGACAAGCTTCGGTGTTCATGAAAACACACACGCGTGAACACCATTCTGCCCTTGCTGGAGCGTATCCGCCCGGTCATGCCTGCCCGACTGAATCGCCTCCTGCGCCGTCATGGGCGGCA
>DATISV010000661.1:0-13528 GCA_035468505.1 Luteolibacter sp.
CGCGACCGCGTGCCGCCCGGCGAGCGGCCGGTGCTTCTGGGATCCGCGACGCCCGTCGCCAATGCGGCGGACGTGCATCGCGCGATCCTAGATGTCGTGCGCGGAGGATGATTTTCTAACGGCGGGCTTTTTCCGGATGGAAGCGGTCGATGCCTTCCGCCGGATCGAACAGCGAGCCGGGCGTTTCCAGCGAGGTGCTGCCGTCGGCCCACAGCACGGCGGCGGTCTTGCCGATTTTCGCGGGTGCGGGCAGGTCGTCGGCGCGACTGGTGAAGTATTGGGCCATGATGTGGTCCGCCGTGCCCTTGGCCATGACCAGCAGGACGGTGGAGGATGGATGCGGGATTTGATCGATGCGACGCCAGGTTTGCGGAGCACCCTGATAGTCGTCGTATTCCGGATTCAGTTCGAAATAGACGTTGAGCGCGGGGGTGCGAACCGGAGTGTCATCGGGATCGATGCCGAACTCACGGGGCTTCGCCATCGCGAGGCTTTCGCGACTGGTGTCCGGGTAGCCGAGTTCGGGCAGGATCTCGCGTTGCCATCCGCATTCGCCGTGGCCGGTGGCGGAGTGGCTGCTGCGCGGCAAACGCCCGTTGCGCTCCGCGGCCCAACTGAACATGGCGACTCCTAGGTTGCGCATGCGCGAAAGTTCCGTGGTGGCGTTCGCCTTGGCACGGACCGAGCGGAACGCAGCCATGGCGGTCGCCGCCAGCGCGGCGACGACCGTAATGACCACCAACAGTTCGACCAGCGTGAAACCGCCGGATTGGGATCGGGTGGATGGTTTCATGACCGGCTAACAGTTTTGCGGCGGCGGAACAGCAGGCATGCGCCTACGAGGGCGAGCAGAGCGGATGACGGCTCGGGGACGACCTCGAAGGTCAATCCGGCCTGTGCCGTGTTCACGCCCGGCACGGGCACTCCGCCGGAATCGACGAGCGTGAACCCGAGCGTGGCGTTGGCGGTGCCGGACGAACCCGCGGGCATGACGAACATGGGATGGAACATGCCATGCGCGACCGTGCCCCAGTCCCACGAGGCATCCGAGCCGTCCGTGCCCATGATGCCCTCGAAGAGCTGGGGGACGTTGTTGCGCCAACGAAACACTTCGAGACCCGGCGATCCGGAAACCAAGTTTACAAACAGGCTGGTGTCGGCCGGCAGCGGATCGGACTCGAACAACACGAGCCCGAACTGCGAGTTGAACATGCCGGCGGCCTGTGAGGAATCGAGTGTAGCATACCACGGCGACGCGGGATCGAAGCTGTCGCCGGGTTTCCATGAGGAAAGCGGCTGTAGGGCGGGCGTGCCGGGTTCGATGTTCACGGACAACGAATCGGTCGTCTCGTTGTAGGCGACATTGATATGAATCATGCCACCCTGTTCCATCGGCGTGGGTAGATTGGAAAGGACGGTGGCGAACGCCGGCGCGGTGGCCAGCAGCAGGAAGGATGCGAGATAGGAGTACATGAGGGTATGATGATGGTTTGGTTTGCGGGCGTGGCCCGATACATGCCGCGCGACGGGCGCGGATTTTATCCAACGGAATCGACGGTGGAGACGCTCAGGCCGCTTCGGGCGGCGGCGTGTCCGGCGATTCCGCGCCGCATCCCGCGCCGTGGCGGTGCCATGCGGTGTGCGGCGGTGGCAGCTCGCGGCAAGTTGGCCGCGGCGCCGTGGTTTTGGCGGGGACCATCATCGGCCCCCACGCGAGATTCGGGCGGACTTCCTGCGGAGCCGCGGGCTCCTCCGTATCATCGCGCTGCTCGCGGATCGACTCGGCGGCCTTGCACAGTCCACAGGGATGATTGCCGTCGAAGGTCTCGATGACGCCGCGTTTCAATCCGCGTTCCTGGGTGTAGCTGACCAGCATGTTCACCCACGCAGCCTGTTGCACCAGCACCGCGGGTCCCGGCATCACCAGGAAGAGCGCGAGCGCGGCGAGTTTCAGGAGGATTGAGCGGGCGGATGTCACGGAAACGGGGCGGCGGTAAATGGATACGGGATGAGTGTCAATTCAGAGATCCTTTTTGCGGAAGATCCGCAAAGATAGCAACACGGGCAGTGCGGCCCACAGGACGAGGATGCCGGCTGCGGACGAAATCCCGGTGGCGGTGCCGAGCATGTCCTTCATCAGCGCGCCGGTGTAACCCATCATGGCGGAGACATCCATGTGCAGCAGCACGATGATGCGGCCGAGATCGATCGGGTTGAGCGCGATCATCGCCATGGTCGGTTTTTCCAGCGGGTATTCCTCGAAAAAAAGCATCACGAGCAACATCACGCCGTTGTGAAGGAGCGCGAAGTAGAACCATACCAGCAGCGCCAGGCCGATGCCGCGCGCCTTGTCGCGGGTGGCCACCGCGCCGAGGAAGGCGATGGCGGTGAAGAGCACGGTGAGCGCGACGCCCACGCCCAACAGGATGAAGCCGGTGGGCGAGGCGGCGTAAAGCAGCACCGGTACCGCCACGCCGACGAGAAGCGCGGCGACGAGCGCGCCCGCCACGCCGAGGTATTGGCCCATCAGGATGCTGCGGCGCTTGATCGGCTGTGCGGCGAGCAGTTCGATGAAATCATACGAGTTATAGAAATGGATGGTGCCGAACACCAGGCAGACGAGCGGGACGACGAGCAGCACGAGACTGAGCAGGCCGACGAGGCCCTTGGCAATCTCCCCGCCGAGGTGGAAGAGACCGAACGACGCGGCGAGCAGGAAAACCGCATAGGTCAGCACGAAGCGGCTGCGCAGGATGTCGCGGAGGACGTATTTGACGATTCTAGCCATGGTGTGCGGATTTCATGATGCGTGCGATGAGCGGACCGAGGCGTTGTTCGCCGTGTTCCTCGGCGAGATCGGCCATCGGCCGGTGGAACTGCACGCGGCCCTCGATGAGGTAAAGCACCTCGCTGGTGATGTCTTCGAGGTCGCTGAGGATGTGCGAGGTGAGCAGCACCAGCTTGCCCTTGCCGGTTACGACTTTGACCTTTTCCTTGAGAATCTCCGCGGCCATCGGGTCGAGTCCGGCGGTGGGCTCGTCGAGTACCAGCACGTCGGGATCGAACAGAAACGCGAGGCAGGCACTCAATTTCTGCCGCATGCCGCCGGACAGCGTGCGCGCGGGCTTGTGGGCGAACTTGCGGATCTCAAATGCGTCGATCAATTCCTCATCGAGCCTTGTGAATGTTCCGCGGCGGATGCCTTTCATCATTTCGATGATCTGGCCGACCTTGAGATGATCCGGAAACCTCCCGATCTGCGGCATGTAGCCGATGCGCGCCCGCAAGGCCGGATCGGCGAGCAGGTCCTCGCCGTCGAGCGTCACCCAGCCTTCGTCGGGAATCACCAGACCCAACAGGCACTTGATGAAGGTGGTTTTTCCCGAGCCGTTCGGCCCGATGAGCATGACCGACCGACCGCGATCGAGCACCACGTTCACCGAATCGAGCGCCTTGAGGCGACCGAAGGTCTTGCTGAGATTGCGGGCGGTGATCATGGTGGGTAATTGAAATTTCAAATTTGGAATTTGAAAATCACTGCGGCAACAGCACACCGTCCACGACATGGACGATGCCGTTGGAGGCATCCACAGTACCGATGACGTTGGCGGATCCGTTGACCACGACCTTGCCGTCCACGACCGAGATTTTCACGGCGGGTCCGCCGGCGGTGCCGATGGTGGCTCCATCGCTGAGTCGCTCGACGGGATAGCCGCCGATCAGGACGTGGTATTGCAGGATGTCGGAGAGCTTGTCCTTGTTTTCCGGTTTGAGCAGGCCCTCAACGGTGCCGGCCGGCAGTTTGTCGAAGGCGGCGTTGGTCGGTGCGAACACCGTGAACGGTCCGGCATTGGTGAGCGTGTCCACGAGTTCGGCGGCTTTCACCGCTGTGACAAGCGTGGTGTGGTCCGGACTGCCGACCGCGATCTTGACGATGTCGGGCTGCGAGACTTCATCGACGACGGCGGACTGTCCGGTTCCGGGTGTTGCCGGAGCATCATCGGCGGCGGCCGTGGTGGTGGTTTCGGATTTCTGGCAGGCGGCGATCAGGAAGGCCGTGGCTGCGGTGGCGAGGATGCGGATTGGGGTCTTCATGGTTGTGGATCAGGTTTTGTTAGGGAAAACGGATGGGGTTTCATCGCGGGTTTTTCATCGGTAACGCGCTCGGGCGTGATGGTGGGAAACGCCTTCTCCGCCTGGTCGAGCAGGTGCACGATCGGGCTGCGCATCAACAACATCGCGGAGGGCACTCGGCCGACGACCACCGAGTAGAGGCTCACCGGTCGGTAGGGCACGTCGCCGGTGCCGTCGCGCTTGAGGTCGTAGCCTTCGTATTTCTGCCAGTAGTTGTTTTCAAAGCGGTTGTTGGTGAGATCACCCTCGGCGGCGACGTCGAACGAGTTGCCGGTGAAGTTGTTGCTTCGATACGTGTTGTCGGTGCTGCTGCCCTGCACCTGGATGGCGCGGCCATTGTTGGCGAAGCGGTTGCCCTCGACGGTCATGCGGTTCGACCCGTGCATGGCGATGGCGATGGTGTTGGAATCGAAGTCGTTGCCGTTGACAGTGCCGTCGGTCATGTCCTTGAGCAGAAGGCCATAGGACGAGGCACCCCAGTTTTTGACGAAGCGGTTGTGGCTCATGTCCACGTTGCGCGAGTACATCACGGCCACGCCCGCGCCGCTGTTGGAGAAGGTGTTGTGGCGATAGGCGCTGCGGTGTGAAAACATGTAGTGCAGGCCGTAGCGCAGGCAGTCGTCCACCTGGTTGCGCTCGATGACCGAGTCGTTGGCGAATTCCAGATAGATGCCATCGCGGTGGCGGCGGATGGTGTTGCCGGTGGCGGTGACGTGCTCGCAGGACCAGAGATGAATGCCGTTGCCGGTGTCGTGCTCGCCGCGCATGTCACCGGTGATGGTGTTGTCGCGGACCGTGCAGTGTTTCGCTTTGCCGAGATAGATGGCGAAATAACAATCGGTGAGCGTATTGTTTTCAATGGTCACGCGTTCCGCGCCATTCACGCGGATGCCCGCGGGGTCGTCGATGCCGCCGCTTGCGCTGTCGCGAACGGTGAAACCGCGCACGGTGACGTCGCTGGCGATGATGCTGAGCACCTCGTGTTTTTCCCCACCGTCGAGAACCGGGTTGTTGATGCCTTCGAGAGTTAACGGTTTGTCGATGACGAGTTTGCCCTCGCGGTAGGTGCCGGCATGGACGCGGATCGTGTCGCCGGACGCTGCGGCGGCGATGGCCGCGGTGATGGTGGTGTGGGCCTTGCCTGCGCCGACGTCGAGATCCGCGCTGTTGGCTTGTCCCAGCGGGAGCAGGATCGTGAGCATGAAAAAGGCACGGAGCATGGCTTTTACCTTGGTTTGAACATGGTTTTGACTTCCTTCCAATTGAGGATTTTTCCATCGCCACCGAGATCCTTCAAGACCGCCTGGGCCGAGTTGAGATCGATGAACGCGGCGGCATCGGCGCGCATCGGCGAGCGGAGTTTCTTGTGATGAAGATAGACCGCTTTCGTTGCATCGATGAATTCGCCCGGCTGGTTGAAATCGATGACATAATACAATGGCTTGTCATCGCTCGCGGCGGGTTCGCGGAGGATGTATTCGACGAGGCAGTTGACGTCGTCGAAGGTGAAGACCTTGCCTTTGCCGGTGACGTATTGGGTGCCGTAGCGTTTGTCCACCACGGTCATGTTGCACTCGGCGCAATCCTCGTTGCCGAAATCAATGGGTCTGGAACTCCGTTCGCATGCGGGAAGCACGATCATTGCCGCCGCAGCGAACCAGATTGCGGATACGGGGGCATTGATTTTCAGTCTCCAGCCGCGCCAGATGTCCCATGCGAGCAAGAGCGTGGCGAACGTGCCCGCGCCGATTAGAAGGTAACCTCCGGTGTCGGGCGCGGAGTATGCGACGAAGTTGAGGATCACCTTGTAGCCGATGAGCGGCGGGTCGTAGCTCATACCCGGCACCGAAATCGCGGCTTTGGGATCGAGGTTGTTGCCGAACTCTCGCGACCAATACCAGAAGTCTGCCAAGCCGGCGAAAGCGGCGGCGAAGAGAATAATGACGAACAACCACAGGAACGGCCTTCTTCCCGTCAGCACCGGCAGCGCGCCGATGGCGATGAGCGCGATCAACAGTCCTTTCATGAATCGGAACTCGGGAAACGTCTCCACCTCGATCTCGCGCATGCCGATGTAGTGGTTGAGGCCGTTGATCACATCCACATCGCCGGTGATGTCATCGAGCCAGATTTGCATGGCCAGTCCCTCCGGATACTGCGGTGCCCAGAGCCGGATCTGCCACGCGGGTTGCGACCAGGCGTAGGCCATGGCGATCAGACCGAGGACGAGCAGGATGCGGGTGGCTGGATGGAGGCGTTTCATGATCGGAGCGGGCGTTCGGATCCCGCCGGCCGCGCCAGCGGGTGGCGCGGCCGTGGTTGGTAATGGATGGGATTATTTCGGCGCGGTGTCGCCGATGCCGAAGCGGATCGGCACGTCGGAATCGGCCGGGGAAACGCGGGCGTAGCCTTGCATTTCCTGGTGCAGCGCCGAGCAGAAGTCGGTGCAGTAGAACGGTGCGATGCCGACGCGTTGCGGTGTCCATTTGAGGGTGATGGTTTCACCCGGCATGATGAGCAGTTCGGAAGTCCGGCCGCCCTTGATGGCGAAACCGTGGGGCACGTCCCAGTCCTGTTCGAGGTTGGTGACGTGGAAATAGACCTCGTCGCCGACCTTGATGCCCTCAATGTTGTCGGGCGCGAGGTGCGAGCGGATGGCGGTCATGTAAACCCGGACCACGTTGCCTTCGCGAACGACGCGGGCGTCCTTCTCACTCCTGGTGGCGTGGGGATGATGGTTGTCCTCGAGCTTGTAGATCTTTTTGGAGCGCGACGCGATCAATTCGGCCGGGATGGCTTCGGCGTAGTGCGGTTCGCCGACGGTCGGGAAGTCGAGCAGCAGTTTCATCTTGTCGCCGGAGATATCATACAACTGTGCCGACTGGGTGAGTTCCGGGCCGGTAGGCAGGTAGCGGTCCTTGGTGATCTTGTTGTAGGCGATGGCGTATTTGCCATGCGGCTTGGCGGTGCAGCCGCCGGGGATGGTCATGTGGCCGACCGAATAGAAGGTGGGAGTGCGGTCCACAACCTCGAGGGTTTCGATGTTCCATTTCACGATCTCGGAGGTGACGAACATCGAGGTGTAGCCGAAGCCCTTGCCGTCGAACTCGGTGTGAAGCGGGCCGAGGCCGGGCTTCTTGACCTCGCCGTGGAGGACGGATTCGTATTTCAGGACCGGAATGCCTTGGAAATCACCCTCGTAGTCCTTGGCGGCGATGGCCTGCTGCATCTTGTCGAACGAGAACACCGGGATGAGCGCGGCGAGTTTGCCGCTGCCGACGATGTAACTTCCGGTCGGATCCGTGTCGCAGCCGTGTGGCGATTTCGGGCAGGGCATGAAATAGACGATGTCCGGCAGTTCGGTGGGATCGAGGATGATCACTTCCTCCTCGACGGTGGAAACCGTGCTGTGGGTTTCCTCGTTCCAGACGTGGTGGAGGTGTTTGTTGCGCGATTTGCGGCCCTTGCCGGCCTTGATGTATTCCTCGCACTTCTTCCAGTTGATCGCGCCGATGAAGTCCTTGTCTTTCTGCGACGCGTTCACTTCGAGCAGGGTGTGGGCGAGTTCGCTGTTGTAGCAGGTGAAGAACATCCAGCCGTGCGATTTGCCCTTGCCGGCGCGGGCGAGATCGATATCGATTCCGGGCAAGAGGATCTGGAAGGCGACTTTCATGCGGCCGGTGTCAGGAGCCACCGAGATCATGCTGAAGGTGGCGCGGAAGTTCTCCTTGTATGTCGAGATCGGCACATCCGGGCTGGATCCCTCGTCATCGAGCGGATAGGCGAATCGGGTGCCCGCGACGATGTATTCCGAGTTCTCGGTGATGAAGGGCGAGGAGTGGTTGCCGGAGCTGTTGGGTATCTCGAGAATCTCCTCGGTGCGGAAGGTTTCCGTGCTGATGCGCGCCACGCGCGGCGTGTTGTTGGCATTGGCGAAAACCCAGCGTCCGTCGTGCTCGCCCTTGGTCTGGGAAAGCGCCAGGTGGTGCTGGTCGTCCCATGGCTCATAACCTTGCGAGGTTTCGAGCATCGCCTTGGTTTCCTCGCTGTAGCCCCAGCCGGATTCCGGATGGGCGGAAAACACGGGGATCTGGCGGAACAGGCGGCCGGACGGCAGTCCGTACACCGCGACGTTGCCGCTGAAACCGCCGGAAACGAAGTTATACATTTCGTCCTTCTGTCCAGGTGGGACATAGACTTTTTCGGCAGTGCCGGCCTCGACCTTCTGGATGGCACCCGTGGGTGGTTTGCATGCGCTGGCGAGGATCGCGGCGGTGATCGCCAGCGATGTGGCCGCGGTTTTGCGGATGGTGGTTTTCATGGGATTGGTTTGCGGGTTGATGGTGGATCGGGTTATTTCTCGCCGTCGTTGGAGCGCATGAATTCGAGAATCTCGCGCGCTTCCGGTTCGCTGACGTTCTGGTTGGGCATGCGGACCAGACAGAGTTCGAGCAGCTTCTGCGCTTCCTCATCGGTCTCGAGCATGGTGTCCACGTTGGTGATCATGTTCATGATCCACTCCGGCTCGCGCTTTGAAGTAATACCCTTCCAACCCGGGCCGACGAGGCGGGTGTCGTCCAGCTTGTGGCAGGCGAGGCATTTCATTTCATAAGTAGCCTTGCCCTTGGTGACCCACTCCTGATTGAGCGGGGTGGTCATCTCGACCGAAGTAATGAGGTTGCCGTGGGTGACCGGTTTGTCGGCGATCAGCTCTTTCGGCGTGGGTGCGGTCTCGGCCTGCTCGCGGGCCTTTTCCTCGGAACCGCAGCCGATCAGGAAGAGTGCGGCGCAGGTGGGAAGAATCATCGGTATTTTCATGACTGGGATGCGGTTTGGTTTTCCTGGCGGTGCCGCGGCACATGCGCTGTCAGCGGCCCGCCTTGCTGGACTCAAAAAACATCGCCCCACCATCCTAATCAAGAAAAAAACTTCATTAATTCTTTTTTCTGGAATTTTTGCGCGGCAGGCGGCAGGATTCGCGCATGTTCCGTTACGGAAAACTGGCAAGGCAGGCGGTGTCGGCGATGAGCTACCTGGCGGAGCGTCACGGGCCCGACGCACCGGCGATCTCGTCGGCGGAAGTGGGGCGGGTGCGGAAAATCCCGACGGCGCTGGCGGCCAAGCTGCTCAGCGAGGCGGCTTCCGCCGGACTGACGCGCGGCGTGACGGGACCGGGTGGTGGCTATCGGCTGGCGAGAGAACCGAAGGACATCCGGCTCGCGGATATCGTTGGCTTGTTCGAGCGGGAGATGGAGGAATATCCCTGCCCGTTTGGAGCTGGTTATTGCGGCACCGGGAACCCATGTCCGCTGCACAACGATTTCCTGAAACTGGAGGAAAACGGCCGCAAGTTTCTCGAGCAAACGACGCTGGCTGTGTTCGCGAAGAAGAAGAAATGACGGCCATGAAAAAAAGCGGGCGCCTCTGGTGAGACGCCCGCCTGGGGTGGGTGTTGGTCAGTGGGGTTGTCAGTTCATCGCCATCGCCTGCGGGAAGAGCACGGCGTTTTCGAGATGGATGTGGCGATGGAGGTCTTCTTCCAGTTCGGCGAGGCCGGCGAAGAGCGCGCGGTAGGTGTTGCAGGCTTCGGGTGGCGGGATGAAACCGTGGGTCAGTTCCCGCATGCGGGCCAGCGCCGTGCCGGCGTCGTCGTGTTCCTGGATCATGCAGGCGACCGGACCGTCGAGCGGCATCACCGCCGATCCCGCGCAGAGCGCTTGGATCGCAGGGAAGAGGATTTGCTCTTCTTTCATCATGTGGCTGTCGAGTTCTTCGGCCATTACACAGAACACTTGGTATAACTCCACCAATGAAGGCGTGTGGCCGCCGTGGACCTTGGCGACGCGTTCGGACATCGCATGGATGCGCGGCAGTTCGGCGCGGAGGTAGCCGTGGTGCTTGTCCACGATGTGAGCGATGAGTTCGACGGGCGGCAACAGCGCGGGATTGTCTTCCGGCGCGGTTTTGGCCACAGCGGCGGCTTCGAGCTGCTCGATGACTGACTCAAGGCCGATGCCTTTCAAGGTGCAGGCCTCGCGCAAGGTGCGGCCGCCCTGGCAGCAGAAGTCGATGCCGAACGCCTGGAAAACGCGGGCTTGCGAGGGGTTTTCGGCGACGATCTCGCCGACGGTGCGGTCCGGCAACGGCGTGCCGGCGGGTGTGAATACGGTGGCGGTGTGACTCATGACGCGGCGAACATGAAACCGTTCGAGCCATAATCAAGAATTATTTTTCTTGATTTCGCCATTAGACCGGTTTGAGATGCCGGTGATGAAACGCGCGGTCGCGATGGTGATGGGAGAACCCTACCGGTTGTTGTTTCCGATGGGCATGTTGGCGGGGATCTGGGGAGTGATGATGTGGCCGATTTTCTATGGCGGGCATTTGGCGTTTTATCCCAACGAGGCGCACGCGCGGATGATGACGGCGGGTTTCATGGGGGCGTTTGTGGCGGGATTTCTCGGCACGGCGTTTCCGCGGCTGACGGGCGGGCGGACCTGGACGGTTTTGGAAATGATACTTATCCCTGGGTGCTGGCTGGCGATGGTAGCGGCGTGGTCGCGGGGGATGGTGCGTGCGGGTGATGGTTTGTTCGTGGCGATGGTGCTGTCATTGCTCACCGGCATGGCGGCGCGCGGACTGCGCGGGAGGCGTGATATTCCGCCGCCGGGTTTCGTGTTGGTGTTCGCCGGTCTGTCAGGTGCGGCGCTCGCGGCGCTGTGGCTGGCCAGCGGGCGCTTTGTCTCGGTGGAACTGTGGCGCTTCGCGCGGCTATGGTATTTCCAGGGCTTTCTGCTGTTGCCGATGATGGGGATCGGGCCCTTTCTGCTGCCGCGCTTTTTCGGCATGCCGAGCGGGCATTCGTTCGATACCGCGACATCCCCGCCGCCGGGTTGGTGGACACGCTGTTTGTTATCGTCAGCCGCGGGCTTGTGCGTGATCGCCAGCTTCGCGCTTGAGGCATGGGGATGGCCGATGGCCGGGCAGTTGTCGCGCGCGGTGGTGGTGCTGGTGTGGTTCGCGGTGGAAACACCGGTGTTCCGCAAAGTGATGCAACGGACCACGCCGGGAACGGCGGTGCGGTGGTCGATTGTTTCGATGGTCGCGGGGCTGGTCTGCGCCGCGGTCTGGCCCTTGGCGCGGATCGGATCGCTGCACTTGTTTTTCGTCTCCGGCCTGGGGCTGGTGACGATGGCGGTGGGCACGCGGGTGATTCTCGGTCATGCGGGCCACCATGATCTGTTAGGCGGCAAAATCGTGTGGCTGCGCTGGGTGATCGGACTGGCGATACTGGCGGCGGCCACGCGGATGACCTCCGATTTCATCCCGGCTGTCAGAATATCACACCACAACTACGCGGCGTGGAGCTGGGCGGCGGCGGCGCTGGTTTGGCTGCTGGCGTTGGGCAAACATCTCTTCGCCGACGAATCGGAGCCCAAACCGCGCAAAGCCTGTCCGCGAAAGAAAAGGCGCGCGGGCTGTTAGCCGCCGCGCGCGGCTTTGAAGCGCTGCCAGAGTTTGGCGGCTCCCTGGTTGGTGGCGCTGCGGACGGACGCCCACGAGGTGTCGGCGGTGGCCTCGCGCTTGGCACCCATGCGGTGGTCGCTCAGCGCGCTGAGGCGCTCGCCGGTGGCGGAATCGAGGATCTCTCCCTCGAAGCTGACGTTCGAGATGAAGGAGGCCAGGGCATCCGATCCCAGCTTGCCGTCGAGCGTGGCCGCGGGACTGAGGTGGACGGTGGTGGCGGGCTTGCCGGAGTCCGCGCCCTCGATCACATCGGTGAGCGCGGTGCGCACGCGGATGGTGCGCGGCCCGGGAACCGAGACGACGCGAATGCCTTCGGGCACTTGCGAGCTGAGCGCCGTGGCGAGATATGCGGCCAATTGGTCCTTGGTTTCGGCGCCGACACCCGGTGTGGCGATCACGGTGGTGACCGGATCAATGATCACGCTGTCGTATTGCCGCCAATCCACGCCGGGTTTCACATAGACCGCGACGGTGTCGGCGGTGCCGTAGCCGGCATCGAGCTGGCGGTAGTTTTTCAGGAAACCGGATGGCGAGCGGCCGCCGGGTGCGCAGGCGGCGAGCAGGAGGCACAGTCCGGCGGTCGCGAGGATGGGGGAGTGGCGGGGAAGTTTCATGGAGGAATGGTGATCGGTATTTCTGAAGGTGATCGTTTCCTGACAGAGCGGACGCCGTGGGTCAAGCGTCCCACGAACCCACGCTGCCGGAAACATGGGTGTCGCGGAAACATCGGAGGGGCATGCATCGTAGCGGGGCGATGCGTTTTTTCACGGCATGTTGGTTCTTGGCCTGGGCCGGGTTGCTGGCCGCCGGGCAGCTCAAGCCGCTCGACGATTCGTGGAAACTGGTGTGGACGGATGAATTCGATCGCGACGGCCCGCCCGATGGCGAGGTGTGGGATTTCGAACAAGGCTTCAAGCGCAACCACGAGTTGCAGTGGTATCAGGCGGAGAACGCGGTTTGCCGCGATGGTCTCTTGGTGATCGAGGCGCGCCGCGAGAGGGTTTCAAACACCCGCTACGAGTCCGGTTCCAAGGACTGGAGGCGTTCACGCCGTTTAGCCAAATACACCTCGGCCTCGCTCATCACCAAGCCGTCGCTTTCTTGGAAATACGGCCGCTACGAGATCCGCGCGCGCTTTGCGGCCAAGCCCGGGCTATGGCCCGCGATCTGGATGACCGGCCACGGTCGCTGGCCGGCGAACGGCGAGATCGACATCATGGAATACTACCGCGGCATGATTCTCGCCAACTTCGTGCAGGCCGATGAAAAAGGCCGTCCCTTGTGGAATTCCTCGCGCCATCCAGTCGAAGAGTTCGGTTCGGAGAAATGGGACGAGTCGTTTCACGTGTGGGTGATGGAGTGGGACGAGAACGAGATCGTGCTTTACCTCGATGGGAAACCGCTCAACCGCCACGACCTGACAAAATCGTTCAACGGCAACAATCCCACGGTGAATCCGTTTCGCGCGCCGCACCGGATGCGGCTCAACCTCGCCATCGGCGGGGCGGGTGGAGATCCCGCAGACACGCCTTTTCCGCAGCGCTACGAGGTGGACTACGTGCGCATTTACCAGCGGAAATGAGCGGCCCGGACGGGGGTGCGGCGATGTTTTGTAAAAAAAACGGCAATTTCCAAAATAGGGCTTGTCAGGTCGGGCTTGCCGCCTAGATTCGCCGCCCCGCAATACGGACCGCCCCAATTTACAAGCAAAGGCGGATCATCCATACAGCGAAAATTTATCGGGTCAGCTCCGGAGAAAAGCTTCAGCGAGGTTTCCTCGTCGCGGCTCCGGTTTGTCCCTTGTCCAAACCACAGACCCCGCAGGAAACCATGCCGACCATCAATCAACTCGTCCGCAAAGGACGCC
>DATISV010000662.1:0-5579 GCA_035468505.1 Luteolibacter sp.
GTTCGAACCGCTCGAAGAACTGTTAGAAGGCCGCCAGCCGCACGATCTCGTGCTCGTCGGCAGCGGGCCGCGAAGTTACAGCGGCACGCGCGTCGGCATCGCTGC
This sequence comes from Luteolibacter sp., assembly GCA_035468505.1. Lineage (GTDB taxonomy): Bacteria > Verrucomicrobiota > Verrucomicrobiia > Verrucomicrobiales > Akkermansiaceae > Luteolibacter. Next base: position 106 of record DATISV010000662.1, read on the forward strand.
TGCACAGGGCGTGGCAATCGCCATGGGCTGTCCCGCCATCGCGGTGCCATCCATCCTCGCCGTGCCCGCGGCGGAACACGGAGCGCGCTGCCTCGCCATCGGCGACGCCCGCCGCGGCTCGTTCTGGACGGCCATCATCGACAGTCTGGCCATCATGCAAGAGCCCGTGCTGTGCGATGCCGCGGGATTGTTGGATCAACTTTCCACTGCCGCGAATGATACACCTGTTTTCTCCTTCGAAGACCCCGCCCGTTTTCCACTGCCACCGGAAATCAAGGCGCGCGTTTCCCTGCAATTCCCCGACGCCACACGTCTCTGGCACGCCTGGCAGGCAACCGATGACGAAACCCGCCGAGCCTGGTCCGCGGAAATCCCGCAACCGCTCTACCTCAAGCCGCCGCACATCACACAGGCCAAGTCGAGGATGCCGGGTTGATGCGCCGTGATCGCCACCCACCGGGTCAGGGCGCGGCTTGCGAGACGCCCACGCGGAAGAAGGTGGGCTTTTCCAATCCCGTGGCCGTGGGGATGGACGACGGGAATGGCACACTGACCGCCTCCATGGTTCCGCTGCTGCCGGCACCGGTCAGAACGGTCGGCGTGGTGGTGCTGTTGAACCATTCATCGAGCCCGACGCTGAATTGGACGATATAGGTCAAACCTGCGCTAGCATGATCCTTGCGGCGGCCGAACACCGCCCGGGAATCCCCGCCACCGCCCGCGGCGAAATCGACCACCACGGGCAGGCCCGGTGAAGTCACTTCACCGCCTGGAACATAGGTGATGGATCCACCTGAATAAACCGTCGGATCGGTGCCGAATGCGAACTCCTGGAGGTTGATCAGGTAGTCGCCGTCGGGATTGCCACCAAGCGAGGTGTCGTTCAAGGGATTCGTATGGTTGCCCGAAGCCCAGGAGGCGTAGATGGATTGGATCGTGGGAATGGTGGTAGAGCCGGTCTGACCGCTGCCGTTGTCCACGGTCAGGGTGAGGTCGTTGCCGGCCGCCGTCGGAGTCACGCTGACGTCGCTGAGCACGCCGGCGGTGAAGCTGGCCGAGCTGCCGGAGAAACCGCCGGTCCCGCCGAAGGTGACGGCGCCGGTGAAGCCGGTGGCGGTGTTGTTTGAGGCATCCTTGGCGGTGATCGTGATGCCGTTGATCGAGGTGCCGACGGTTTGCGGCGAGGCGATCGGCGAGATCTCGAAGCTCGCGACCGGACCGGGGCCCGTGATGCCCGTGACAGTGAGGGTGCCCGTGCCGGAGATCAGCGGGCTGCCACCCGAGTCAAGGAGGTCGCTAGAGCTGGTGTAGGTTCCGGTGGCCATTTGGACGCCATCGAGCCAAAACTCCGCGACGGTCAGGCCGGCGTTCAGGACCAGCTTGTTTTCGCCGGACACCTTGTTCGATCGGACGCCGTTGAGACGCAGCGCGCGCGACGGATCCATCGCGTTCGGCTGGCCGATGACAAGGTTCACCGCGCTGTTGATCGTGACATCGCCGTTTCCCAGCGAGCCTGCGGCGTTGGCGACGACCTTCCAATTGCTGGTACCAACAACGCTAGCGGTGAGGCTGGAGAAGCCGTTGGTGGCGTTCAGGTTCGCAACGTTGCCGTTCTGCCCGATAAGGAAGAAATCAGAAGCTCCGGTGATCGGTGAGGCGAAGGTCCTGGCCACACTGTGGGCGTTGGTTGATTCCGAAAGTTGGATGGTCGCGTTACCGGTGAGGGCGATGTTCTGGTTGAAAGTGTAAGCCGCGCCATACCGCATGATGATCTTGGAACCGGCTTCCATCGTGATGGTGCTGGCGTTGGTGCTGGTGCCAAGCGCGTTGGCCGTGTTGTTGGCCGTGGTGACACCAAGACCGAGCGTCGAGTTGCTCCGGAGCGTCAGGTTGCCGGTGTATTCCGGTGTCGGATTGATCGCCCATGGGGATTTTCCGGAGGCGACCTCCACGTTGACGGAACCGTCAGGCACGGGGCCCGCACCGTTGTTCCAGTTGATACTGTTGTTCCACGAATCGGCATTCCAAGCGCCGTTGGCTCCGGTGTAAACGGTCGAACCTTCGGGCGACGGGATGGGTGTCCACAAGGCATACAGGTTCACGTGGGACGCGCCGATGGCAAAAGTTTCCCCGGGCTCGTAGCTGGTGCCGGTGCCATCGGCCGACGTGTTCCAGCCCGAAAAGGTGAAACCGCTCCGGGTCAGGCCGTTGGAATTGTCCAGCGCGGTGGCGGTTGCGCCTTCGGTGTAGCTATTGCCATCCACGGGCACGCTGCCACCGGTGTTGCCATTGCCGTTGTAGATGACGAGGTAGCCGGAAGTAAGGACGTTGACCGTCATGATCTTGTCATAGGTCGCGCCCTCGATGTCGGTGACGCGGACCCGGATGCTGCGTGTCGGTCCATCCGCCGCATTCATCATGGTCGCGGTCTTGAGCACGCCCGCCAATGTGTTGTCCGACACAAACTCGGGAATCGCGAACTGGCTGTTGTGGGTGCTGCCCGTGCCGGTCACCAGCGTGTAGCGGTGAACTTCCGCGGGATCCGCATCCAGTGCCGTGAGATTGCCCACCACCGTGCCCGTGGGCACTCCCTCCGCCACAGTGTCGGAATCCAGCGCAATGTCGGTCGGCGCCACATTGCCCGTCGCCCCTTCCCAGATCTTCCAGTAGTCGATGAGGTAGCGTTGCGGCCCGCTGTTCATGGTTTGGGTGGGGTCGCCACCCGCACCACCCATCGCAAGGTTGAGCCAGCAAGACATGCCATTGCTCTGGAAGGGATACTGCGGCCCCCAGGAGGCATTGTAGCCGTCAGTATTCTTGAGCCAGGTCTGGGGAATGGTGTTCATCAGGATGTTGTCCACGTACAACCTGACATTCTGGTCATCCCATTGCATGGTCCAGATGTGCCACTGCGTCTTCCAGTCGGGATCCACCGCGGTGAGGGATGTCATCGTCCGGTTGGACGCATCCCACTTGGCGGTCCATTGCTGGGTGGTTCCCACGGCACAATTCGCCAGAATCTTGTTCTGGTAATATTCCATGATGTCGACTTCGCCGTTGTGCGGCCATTGCCCGGTTTCGCCCGTGCCCCAGATGGCGGGCCACATGCCGGCATTGACGGGAATCTGCGCCCTGATCTGGGCCCGGCCGAATTTCCAGTAATACTTGTTGGACGTCACAATGCTCGCCGAGGTGTAGTTGTATCCCGGGTAATCGTTGGCGGTGTCTTTCCTTCCCTCGATGATGAAGTTGCCGCCCTCCTGCCAGCCGTTGGTTGCGCCGGGCACGTAATACTGCAGCTCGTTGTTGCGCTGGTAGCCGACCTCGTAGTTCCAAACCAGCGGGTTGGCCTGGCCCGTGCCGTTGAAGTCCTCGAGCCAGGTCGGGTGGAGCGGGATCGCGGCCTGCGGGTTCACCACCACATACACGCAGTCAAAAAACACCGAATCCCCGGAACCGCCGTCGTTGTTGGCGAAGGTCACGGTCATGCTCTGGATCTCCGCCGCGGTGTCGATGCCGAACGATCCCCCGGTGATCTCGGTGTATGCCCATCGGCCATAATCCCGGTCGGCAGGGACAATCGTTGTGCTGGTGCCATTGACTCGCAGTGCGTTGGTGCCGCCGTATCCGGAGTCGACCGAATACTGGGCAAAAAGATAGACCGAGTTGATCGGCCCGGTGTAGTTGCCGAATCCGCCCACGGTCATGGTCGCGCCCTTGGCCACCACGTATTCGGTGTCATCATCCGCCTGCAGGTCGGCAACGGAACCGGTCCCGCCAGAGGCCGTTGTCGGCGTGATGACTGTCCCGTTGCCGAAGGGGTCGGAGGCATGGCCGGTCAGTGACAAGGCAAAATGCAGTGTGCACCAGACCAGAAGAATCAAATATCGAATGGACCGTGCTTTCATGGTGGATGTTTGAGGATTATTTGGCCATGGGCATCAGTCCTTCACCCGCTCCACATCCGCGCCGAGCATGAGGAGCTTTTCGTCGATGTGCTCGTAGCCGCGGTCGATGTGATAGAGACGGCTGATCTCGGTGGAGCCGGCGGCAGTGAGCGCGGCAAGCACCAGCGCGGCGGAAGCACGGAGGTCGGAGGCCATGACGGGGGCGGCGGATAGTTTTTCCACGCCTCGCACGACGGCCGTGCCGTTGTCCACCTTGATGTCGGCACCCATGCGCTTGAGTTCGGCGCAGTGCATGAAGCGCTGAGGGAAGATTGTGTCCTTGATCACGCTGATACCCGGCGTGGTGGCCAGCAGGGCGGTCATCTGCGCCTGCATGTCGGTGGGGTAGCCGGGATAAGGCGCGGTGACGAGATCGACGCCGCGCAGGTTTCCGTTGCCGCGGACCACGGTGCAGGTGTCGCCGGTTTCGTTGAACTCGACGCGGTGGCCGGATTGCTCGATGGCGGCGGTGATCGCCTTGAGGTGCTCGCGGCACACACGGCGCAGTTTCACGCCATCGCCGGCGAGCGCGGCGGCAGCCATGAAGGTGCCGGCTTCGATGCGGTCCGGGATCACCGTGTGTTCGACGGCGCTTAATTCCTTCACTCCCTCGATGACGATGCGGCGAGTGCCGGCACCGGTGATTTTGGCACCCATCGCGTTGAGGAAATTCGCGAGGTCGAGCACTTCGGGTTCGGCCGCGGCGGATTCGATGATCGTTTCACCATCGGCCAAACAGGCGGCCATCATCACGTTGTCGGTGCCGAGCACGGTCGGGCCGTGAGTTCCTGATAGATCGATCTCCGCGCCGCGCAGGCCGTCGGGAGCTGTCAGGATGATGTTTCCGCCCTCGAACTCGACCTTCGCGCCGAGCGCCTGAAGTCCGCGCAAGTGCAGGTCCACCGGGCGGTCGCCGATCACACAGCCGCCGGGCAGCGAGACGACCGCGCGGCCCATGCGGGCGAGCAGCGGCCCCATCACGCAGATCGAAGCGCGCATGCGGCGCACCAGTTCGTAGGGCGCGGTGTCGGAAACCTCGGCGCAGGTGATGCGCACGGTGCCGGACGAGCGTTCGACATCGGCTCCCATCGCGCTGAGGATCTGGATCATGTAATTGGTGTCGGAGACATCGGGCACGCGGCGAATGATGCAGGGCTCGGCGGTGAGCAAGGATGCGGCGAGAATCGGCAGCGACGCGTTTTTCGATCCTGATATGTTGATCGATCCCCGCAGGGTCGTGCCGCCGTGAACGATGAGTTTGTCCATTGAAGAGATAGGTATGCGGTATTCGGAAAGCGGTAGGCGTGAATCAGGCCGGCCGCAGGGCGGCGGGGAAGCGGGGGATGCCGGACATGTCGGTTTTCACGTCGGTTTCGGTGAAACCGGAGGATTCGAGAATTCCGGTGACCTGTGAAGCCTGATCGTGGCCGATTTCCAGAGCGACCCAGCCGCCGGGCGTGAGACGTTGGAAAGCCTCGGGGATGAAACGGCGGATCACATCGAGTCCGTCGTTGCCGGCGAACAAGG
>DATISV010000663.1:0-3360 GCA_035468505.1 Luteolibacter sp.
TCTCACCTATACCGATGGCGAGCCGAACATCCGCCTCTCTCTCATCCGCGAAACCGGTTCGAACGTGATCGCCATCAAGGAAGCCGTGGGACCGGTCGTCGACCAGGTGAACCGCGACATTCTCCATCCCGCCGGGCTACAGATGCTGCTCAGTAATGACGATGTCCGCTACGTCGAAGCCTCGGTGAAAAACGTCCGCAACAACATCCTCATCGGCGCCATCCTCGCCGCGGCCGTCCTGTTTTCCTTCCTCCGCTGCGCCTCGTCCACGCTCATCGGCATGTGCGGCATGCCGGTTTGCGCCGTTGCCAGTTTCATCGGCCTGCTGCTGCTCGACCGCACGGTCAATGTGATCTCGCTCGCCGGCGTGGCTTTCGCCATCGGCATGACCATCGACAACACGATTGTGGTTCTCGAAAGCATCCACCAGGAAAGGGTGAAGGGGAACACGCGCTTCCAATCCGCACTCGACGGCACGCGCAACGTGGCTTCCGCCGTGCTTTCCGGCACCATGACCACCGTGCTCGTCTTCCTGCCCGTCCTGTTCGTCAAGGAGGAGGCCGGGCAGTTGTTCTCGGACATCGGTATCGCCATTTCCGCCTCCATCCTGGTTTCGATGCTCGTCGCGCTCACGATCGTGCCGATGGCCTGCTCGAAGCTGCCCGAGCGTGCGCTGCGCGGCGAAGACCGCATCTCGGACCACCGACCGCCGCGGCTGTTAGGCCCCGTGGTGTGGCTCATCGGCGGTCCCGTCCGCCGCCTCGCCGTTATCGCTATCATCATCGCTCTCTCGTTTTCATGTATCAAATTCCTCACACCCGCCGCGGAATACCTGCCCGAGGGCGAGGAGGCGAAATCCTTCTCCACCATGATCGCGCCGCCGGGATACAGCCTGCTGGAAATGGAGCGCATCGCGGATCAACTCCACGAGGAATTCCTGCCCGCGCTCGACTGGGAGCCGGAGGCCTACGACCGCGGCGAGGTGAAGATCCCGCCGCTTTCCCGCATCTCGATGGGCGTCGAACCGGAGTCGCTCCGCATCATCGCGGAAACCAAGGATCCGAAGCACATCGACGCTTTCATGGAAGTCGTCAACGCCCGCTTCCGATCCTATCCCGGCATGCGCGCGTTCTCGGCCCGCGGTTCGATCATTTCCAGCAACGACGGAGGCACCCGCGCCGTGGCGCTCAACCTCGCCGGCCAGGACCTGGCCACGATCTATCAGGCTTCCACCAACACCTACCGCCGCGCCGCCGAGGTGATCGACGACGCCCAGATCAACTCGCTGCCGCCATCGCTCGTCCTCGGTCAGCCGCTGGTGGAAATCCAGCCGCGCTGGGAACGACTCGCGGAACTCGGCATCGGCGCCGGCGAATTCGGCTTCGCGGTCTCCGCGCTGGCAGACGGTGCCTTCGTCGATGAGTTCTTCATGGACGACGACAAGATCGACATCTTCCTCTACGACAAGGCGCTCTACCGCCAGAAGCTCGAACGCATCGATGACTTCATCGTCCGGACGCCGCAGGGAGCCGTGGTGCCGCTGCGTACGCTCGCCGATATTTCGGAAACCGTGGACACCGCGCGCATCCGCCGCGTGGACGGACGCCGCACCGTCACGTTATATATCATTCCGCCGCGCTCGCTGCCGCTCGAAACCGCGATCCGGAAGGTGAACGAGGAAGTGGTGGGCCATCTGCGGGAGACTGGTGGAATTCCCGAGGAAGTGTCGGTGGATCTCACCGGGGCGGGGGATCAGCTCGACGCCACCCGCAGGTCGCTCGGCTCCAATCTCTGGATCGCCGTGGTCTTGTGTTATCTGCAACTTGTCATCATCTACCGTCACTGGGGCGATCCCTTCCTCATCCTCGCCACCGTGCCGCTGGGCATCAGCGGCGGCATCGCGGGATTGTGGCTGCTCAACTTCATTGGCGGCTTGCTGCCCGCCTTCGGTTTCGCGGCGATCAACCAGCCGTTCGACATGATCACCATGCTCGGTTTCCTCATCCTGTTAGGAATTTCGGTGAACAATCCGATCCTCATCGTGGACCGCGCGATGCACAACTTCCGCATCGATGGCATGCCCGCGCTCGAAGCCGTCAAGGATGCGATGTCCGCCCGCATCCGGCCGGTCCTGATGACCACCGCCACCACCATCATGGGGCTCTCGCCGCTCGTCCTGCTGGCCGGTCCGGGCACCGAACTCTACCGCGGCCTCGGGGCCATCGTCCTTTTCGGTCTCGCCTGCTCGTCGCTCGTCACCCTCACCTTCCTGCCCGCGCTGCTGGTGATCGTGCTGCAAATCATCGGCCGCTTCCGCACCGCCCAAACCGCCTGACGAAAAATCAGCGGCTCTCCACCGCCGGCTGGTCCACTCGCGAAAACTCGGCGCTACTGCTCAGATACCAGATCAATCCACAGCCCGCCACCACCAGCAGGGCCACCACCATTACCAGGATCATCCCGAACAAACTGCGCATGGGCCATCACTTACCCGCCGACCCTGATCACCACCAGCGCAAACTGGTGCAGTTTGGTTTCTCAGGCTGATCGGACGATCCTTGCGGCGAAGGCGCCGTCCGCGCCGTCGCGGAATGGCAGGGATGTGAGGGTGCCCGCGAGTGTGCATTCGGGATGATCGCGGATGAAGGCATCGACGAGTTCCTCGTTTTCGCCGGGCTCGATCGAGCAGGTGGAATAGACGATGCGGCCGCCGGGTTTGAGGCAGGGCAGGGCGTTTTCCAGGATGCGGCGCTGGGTGACGGCGATTTGTCCGATGTCCTGCGGCTGCAATCGCCAGCGCACATCCACGCGGCGGCGGATCACGCCGGTGTTGGAGCAGGGGACGTCGAGCAGGATGGCGTCGAACGCGCCGTGCCACTTGGCGGGCGCGGGTTGGGTCCAATCGTGGGCCACGATGGTGGCCGCGCCGGCGTGCAGGCGTTGCAGGTTGTCACGCAGCCGCGGCAGGCGTTTTTCGTTGGAATCGGTGCAGGTCAGGGTGTCCGCATCACCCATCGCCGCCGCGATGAGAAACGCCTTGCCGCCGGGTGCGGCGCAGGCATCGAGCACGTGTTCGCCCGGTAGGGGATCGAGCAGTTCGACGGCGTGTCGCGTGGCCGGGTCCTGCACATAAACGGCACCGGCGGCCAGTAGCTCGGACGGGGGAGGGCCTTCATTGCGGAAAAATCCCGGCGCGCCCGCGACCGGCTCGCCGGGGATGTCGCCCTGCCAATTTGCCAGCGGATTGACGCGCAGGAATGTTTCCGCCGGGCGGTTGTTCCAGTCCATCAGGGCGACGGTTTCGTTTTTACCGAAATGTTTTTTCCAGCGGTTGAACAACCAGTCCGGATGCGAGTGCAG
>DATISV010000664.1:0-5043 GCA_035468505.1 Luteolibacter sp.
AGCGTTGCGCTCGCGGGCCAGCTTGGTGAGCCACTGGACGTAGGGTTTTCCGTCCTCGCGTCCGCGGGTGACGTATCCCGGCTTGAAGACCATCCACACCAGGTGCGCGTCGCGGCCGTAGGCCTTGCGGATTTCCACCATCCGCAAGGTGGAGGCGCGCACGAAGTTGCCCCACCAGCGGTCGTGCTGGTCCGGCTTGATGCGCAGGTCCTCCCATTCCCGCAAGGCCGGACCGCCGGTGACGATCACATGATCCGCCGCGCGCAGCAGCGGAGCGGAAAGCACAATCGATAGCAGAAGCAGTCGGAAAACCACGGTCATCGGCGGGACGCTAAAGCGCTGCGCCCGCGCTGCAAAGCATGAACCTTGCAGGCTGCCGGACATCGTGAAACCTTCGCATCACGATGATACAGGCCTGTCTGCCCACGATCCGCCGGGCGATTCGGGATGCCGCCGGGATTGCGGTGAATGCCGCGCCGGTGGCGGTGGGCGGCGGTTGCATCCACGACGCATTCCGGCTCGGCTCGTTTTTCGTGAAACTGAACCGACCGGACTGCCTGCCGATGTTCGAGGCGGAGGCCGAGGGACTGCGGGCGATCGCCGCGACCGGGACGATCCGCGTGCCCGAGCCGGTGGTTTGCGGAGCGGCCGCGCAGGCCGCGTTTCGCGCCATGGAGTGGCTGGATCTCGGCGGCAGAGGCGATGAGGCGCGAATGGGCGCGGAAATCGCGGCGATGCATCTCTGTGAGGGAGACGCCCATGGTTGGCCGCGCGACAACTTCATCGGCAGCACACCGCAGGAGAATGCGCGGACGGAAAACTGGCGGGAATTTTTCCGCGACCGTCGGCTCGCGCCGATGTTCCGGCAGTTGGCGGAAAATGGCGCGCCGGTGAAGTGCGCGGAAAGCATGTCAGAGCGAGTGCCGGAGTTGTTGGACGGCGTGGAGGCTTGCCCGTCCCTGCTGCACGGCGATCTGTGGGGCGGCAACGCGGGATTCCTCGGTGATGGCACGCCGGTGGTTTTCGATCCGGCGGTTTACCGCGGCCATCACGAGGCGGACCTGGCGATGACGCGGCTGTTCGGCGGATTCGGGCCGCGTTTTTACCAAGCTTATCACGATGTCATTCCCACCGATTCCGGAGAGGCGGATCGCGAGCGGCTCTACAACCTTTATCACATCCTCAACCACGCCCTGTTGTTCGGCGGCGGCTATCATGCGCAGGCCGCGGCGATCGTGCGCGCGCTGGCTTGAGCGATGATCGTTGGCGTCCGAACAGGACGCTATTGAGCGGCAGTTCCGGGATGACACATCAAACTCAGTTCTTGAAACCCGCCTGCCATGCGAGGATCTTGCCGCGCAGTCTTTCGACGACTTCGGGGTGCCGCTCCGCAAGATCGTGATTCTCGCCGGGATCGTCCTTGATTCGGTAGAGCCGGGCGGGAGCATGGTCCCAGATGTGAACATTGCGGTAGGCGGTCGTATCCTTGCCGTGGAATCGGACGATCAGCTTCCATTCGTCCTCCACGCACCAGAGATATTGCAAGGTGTCATCTGGATCGCCGGGGGTCATATTGTGGATCGAATGGGTGACGCCGAAGACCGTGTCGCGATCTTTCCTCTCGCTTTCATTGAGAAGATTGACTCCGGGAAGCTCGTCGGGGGCCTTGAGACCTGCAATGGCCGCGATGGTGGGGAAAAAATCCACTGCATGGGCGAATTCCGGGGCGCGTTCCGGAGCGATTTTTTCCGGCCACGATATCATGATCGGGGTGCGGATGCCGTTGTCGTAGGGCGAGCCTTTCGAGCGCAGGGCGTAGCCCTTCCAATTCTTTTGTGCGGGATCCTTGTGGTTGCTGCTGGCCGCCGCCCATCCGTTGTCACAGGCGAAAAGGATCACCGTGTTCCGGCCGAGTCCCTTGTCTTCAAGATGACCTAGCAGTTCGCCGCAGGTTTCATCGAACCACTCACACATCGCATAATACTTCGCCACATCCGTGGCGCGTCCGGGCAGTTGGTACTTTTCCAGCAGCCGCGCGGGTGGATTGTGCGGCGTGTGGGGAAGAAACGGCGCATACCAGACGAAGAAGGGTTTCTTTTCGGCGACTGCGTGATCGATGAACTCCGTGACCGGCTTCATTCCCTGCCTGCCGATGGCAAGGCTCTCGGCGCTGCCGTGGCGCGCGGGACGCGGCATCATGCCGTGGGTGAAACCGCCATCGGCATGGCCGCCCTCCCACCATTTGCCCGATTGGTGGGCGAGGTAGCCATTGGAAGTGAGCAGACGCACGAAGCTCGGGAGTTCGTGAAAGGCCTCGCGCACCGGGAGATCAAGCTTCTCGCGGTCGTTGCTGCCATCGACGTCATTGCCGGTGACGCCGTGTTCCTGCGGATACCGGCCGGTGAGCATCGATGCCAGCGAGGGCCGGCACAAGGGAGACGCCACATATCCGCGCTCGAAAACCAGGCTGCGTGCCGCAAGTTTGTCGAGGTGGGGTGTCCGGATCTCCGGGTGCCCCATGAAACCATAGTCCGACCATGCCTGGTCGTCGCCGAGGATCAGGACGATGTTGGGTGGCGATGCCACGGCGCGGGAAAGCATGGCCAGACCCGCAAGAACGAGCATGATCCGCAGGTGGAAACAGATACTGCGTGAAGTCGTGACGATGGGCGGGATCATGGGTTTTCGGCCTGGCGGGCATTGAGGAGTTGCTTCATTTTGGCGAGCGTTCCGGCATACGCCGGGTCGCCTGCGACATTGCGGTTTTCATCCGGATCCTTCAATAGATCGTAGAGCATCTGCGAGGTGCCGCCCTTGTAGCGGGTGTAGCTGAAGCGATCGGTAATGACCGCGTCGGCCGTAACGAAGCGGCTGTAGGCGGCATCGCGGAACGGGCGCTCCGGATGATCCAACAGTTCCGCGAAAGAGCGGCCCTGGACGGTCTCCGGCCCGTCGATGCCGGCCAGCGCACAGAGCGTCGGAAACAGGTCGGAGGTTTCCACCAATGACTTGCTGCTGCCAGGTGCCTTGCCGGGAACCTTGACGATGAGCGGCACGCGGGTGGCGAGGTGCATGGTGTTGTGCTTGCCCCAGAAGTTGTGCTCGCCGAGGTGCCAGCCGTGGTCGCCCCAGAGGACGACGACCGTGTTTTCGGCCAGGCCGAGATCATCAAGTTCCGCCAGCACATCGCCGACGAGTTTGTCCACATAACTTGTGCAGGCAAGATAACCGTGGCGCATCATGCGGTGAAAGTCCGCGGAGTCCTCGTCGAAATCCGCGAGATGGTAGGATCGGAATTCGCCGCTGCCCTTCAACTCCTTCGGCGCGTTTTCGGGACGTTGCCGGTTGTTCGCGATCCGGATTTCATCCCTTCCGTAGAGGTCCCAGTATCTTTTTGGGGCGTAGAACGGCATGTGGGGTTTCACGAAACCACAGGCGAGGAAAAAGGGGGAGCCGTCCTGTTTGAGACGCCGGAGATCCGCGATGGTTTTTTCCGCGGTGCGTCCGTCGGGATAAGCGTCGTCGGCCACATCCGGCGATTCGTAAATGCGGCCGCGTTGTTTCGTTTTCGAAAGTCTGCGCGTGGTTTCCGGGTCATGGCTGGTCCGGTTGTTTCCCGCCTGCCATGGCGCTTCGCTCCAGCTTCTTTCCGCAGTGTCACGGGGGTTATGGAATATTTTGCCGTTGGAGATCGTGATGTAGCCGGCCTTCCTGAATGTCTCCGGCAGAGTCGCGGCATCGGGCTCGTCCACATCAGCCCGGCAGTCGCCGGTAAAGCGTTTGGCCGTCGGCAGCATGCCTGTCATCAGGCTGGCCCGCGAACCCATGCAGATCGGCACCTGGCAATAGGCCCGGTCAAAGCGCATCCCCTGCCCTGCCAGACGGTAGATCCGGGGTGTCCTGACCTGCGGGCTGCCGTAACAGCCGAGTTCCGGGCGAAGATCGTCGATGGCGATGAAGAGGATGTTGGGTGGACGTTCCGCGGCGGACGCAACAGGGAACGATAACGGACAAGCAAGAGCGAGCGCTGTCAGGATGGGTTTCATGTGACAGTAAACTGGGCGTTATCGCACTTTCCCGCGGGCTTTCCGCTTTTCTCTGGATGGCGGCGAGAGCCCGTCGTCCGGCTGGTTCCACAAGCGCCACGGGTCGTCGAGGCGGCGCATTTCGGCGAGCAGCAGGGCTTCCATTTCCGCGAGTTTGGCGGCGTGCTTCGGATCGTCCGCCAGATTCAACTGACCGGGCGCGGGTTTGGTGCCGGTGAGCGCGGCGATTTTCGGATCGTGATGCTGTGCGAGGAATTCGTGCGGGTTTTCCTTGAGATTGAAAAGCTGGGTCTCGCGCACCTTGCCGTCGAGCACATCGTATTTGACGAGCTTCCAATCGCCCATTTTCACGGATCTCATGCCCGGCTTGGTGCCACCGTTGTAAACGCCATAGAGGGTTTCGCGGACGGTTTGTTTTTCCCCGGAAAGCACCGGCTTGATACTGAGTCCCTCGTTGGTGTCGGGCGGCGCGATGCCGGCGAGATCGCAGAGGGTCGCGAGCGTGTCGAGCAGGTAGAGGTTCCCCTCGGCGCGGCTGCCGGCCTTGATGCCGGGGCCCCTGACGATGAAGGGGACGCGCCAGGTGTGCTGATAGAGATTCTGTTTCCCCTGCAGGCCGTGGCGACCGATGGCCATGCCGTGGTCGGCGGTGTAGATGATGTAGGTGTTTTCCAACTCACCCGTGGCTTCGAGCTTGGCGAGCACGCGGCCGATCTGGACATCGATGTTATCCGAGCAGGCGAACTCGCGGCCGAGTTCGTTGCGGATGGTGCGTTCGTCGCGCCGTTCCCACACGCCGCTCACCGAGACTTCGTCGCGCAGCTTCGGATGACCGTGCTCAAACGGATGGGCGGGCAGCCAGTTCGGCGGCAACGCCGGTGCCCTGGGATTGGCGGGCGGGAGCGAGTTTTTATCCGCGTGGTTCACCGCACCGTATTTTTCCAGCAGTTCCGGCGTGCCGTTGCGCACGTCGTGGGGATGGGAAAAACCGAAGTAG
>DATISV010000665.1:0-5342 GCA_035468505.1 Luteolibacter sp.
CGACAACCGGGAACTCGCCAAGACCGACGATCCGGAAATCGCCGCCATGGCCGCCGAGGAAATCCCCGCCTTGGAGCAATCCATCTCGGCCCTCACCGAAGACCTTCAATACGCCCTGCTCCCCGCCGATCCCGCCGAGGATCGCGACGCGCTGGTGGAAATCCGCGCCGGTGCCGGTGGCGACGAGGCCTCGCTATTCGCCGCCGAACTGATGCGCGCCTATCAGCGTTACGCCGAACTGCGCGGATGGAAATGCGAGCATCTTGAAAGCAGCCCGTCCGAAGTCGGCGGCTTCAAGGAAGTCGTCCTGAAAATCACCGGCGACGAGGTCTTCCGTTTCCTCAAATACGAATCCGGCGTCCACCGCGTCCAGCGCGTGCCCGCCACCGAAACGCAGGGCCGCGTCCACACCTCCACCGTCACCGTCGCCGTGCTGCCCGAGGCCGAGGAGGTCGATGTCGAACTCAAACCCGACGACCTCCGCATCGAAGTCTGCCGCGCCGGCGGCGCGGGCGGCCAGCACGTCAACCGCACCGAATCCGCCGTGCAGGTATTCCATTTGCCCACCGGCATCATGGTCCGCTGCGAGGAAGGCCGCTCACAGATCAAGAACCGGGAACTCGCGCTGCAAATCCTCCGCTCCAAGCTCTACGAACGCCAGCTCGCCGAGCAGCAGCAGGCCTACTCGTCGCACCGCCGCGCGCTCATCGGTTCCGGCGACCGTTCGGAAAAAATCCGCACCTACAACTTCCCCCAGTCGCGCGTCACCGACCACCGCATCGGCCACACCTCGCACAATCTCACCGGCGTCATGGCCGGCGATTTCACCGAGTTCACCGCCGCCCTCCAAAAAGCCGAAATGACCGAACGCCTCGCCGAAGCCGGCAGTTGAAACACGATCCGGTCACCTCGAACGTCCCGGCCGCTTCCTCCGCTTGATGATGGCGTCGAGCATGGCCGCAGGCAGATTCACGGCACCTTTGCCGCCGAGGCGGTGGTCGATTTCCTCGAGTCTCTGTATCAAATCGCGGACCTCGCCGCGCGAGGCCGGGCCGCCGGCGGCGGCGCAGAAGTGGGTGCGGCAGCCGAAGGGACGGCCTTCGTAAATGCCACACTTGCCGGTGTTCGGATGGAGAAACGGACAGGAGCCGTCGGCTGGGATTCTGATATCACTGCGGCCGGCGGCCTTCCACGCGCGTGCGGCGACGAGCGCCTCGCCTTTCGTCAGATAAGGAGTGTGACCGACGAGGCGGAAACGACAGCAATCGGCGCGGCCGGTGCAGTTTCTAACAAGCGGACGCTTTTCCCACGCATCGTAGATTTCCAGCACCTCGCGTATCGCGTCGTCGGCGGATGGATCGGCACGGCTCATTCCTCGACCGGCTGGGCGCGAAGTGGTGGCGGCTCGATGGGTTGCGCTCGTGGCGGCGGCAGTTCCTCGACGGGCAGGGCACGCTGCGGTTTCACCAGCACGGCACGAGGCGGTTCCTCGGTGGCGGGTTTTTCGACATTCGGTTTCACCAGCACGGCGCGGGGCGGTGGGGGCGGTTCTTCCACCGGCTTCCGAGCCTCTTCGACCACCGGGGCTTTTTGCGGTGCGACCTTGATCTGATCGCCGCTGGGCGGGGTTTTGCGCATGCGGATTTCCACGCGGCGGTTGATCGCCTGTTGGTCCTGATCACCCTCGATCACGATCGGTTGATAGCGGCCGAAGCCGCGGGTGTGGATGCGCGATTTGTCCATCCGCATCGATTCGACGAGATAGGTTTTCACCGCCTCGGCGCGGCGGACCGAGAGGTCGAGGTTGAATTCGTCGCCGCCGACCAGGTCGGTGTGGCCTTCGATCCAGCAGAACAGGTTCGGGTTGCGGTCCATCAGCAGGGCCAGCTTCATGAGACCGACCTTGGCGCTCTCGCGCAGTTCGGCTTTGTTGAAATCGAAGAGCAGGTCGCTGGGCAGTAGGGTTTTGCTGCTGACGATGAGATTGGCCGGCAGGCCGAGCAATTCGTCGAGCGAGGCGACACCGTCGAGCGCGCCTTGTTCGACGTTTCCACCGGCCCCGTGCTTGAGGATTTCCTCGGTGAAACTGCCGAGATCGTCGTCGTCCATTTCCATGCTGCCCGGATCGATGGTGACCTGGCCGATGGCGGCCGGTTGCAGCACCTCCGGCTCGCGGCCGAACTCGGGCAGGTCAGTGTCGATTTCGAGATTCTCGGTGATTTCCGCGGCGATCGTCTGCGGGTCGCCTTCCTGCAACGGCTGCTGCATTTGCAGCGCGTATTCGGCCTCGTCGATGTCGGGCTTGATGTCGATTTCCGGATCGGCGGGCAGGACGCTGAGAAGGTCGATTTCCTCCAGCAGCGTGGACGCGTCCTCGGGCGGTGTGACGACATCCTCGGGAGTCGCGCGCTCGTAATCCGTCGTGCGCACCTCGACCTGTTGGACGTGGATGGCACGGGTGTTGATTTCGCGGGCCTGCTCGAAACGCAGCGCGATTTTCATGTGGTTGAGCGCCACAAACACGGCGATGTGGAGCAGGATGGAAAACAACATGGCCACCGCCGCCCACCAGCCGAGGTGCTCGGGCCCGGGCAGACGGTAGGTGCCGCCGCCGCGCATGTCGCTCCATGAATAGCCCTCGGACATGCCGCACTATACGCCGGCGGATCGTGCTGGCAATCACGGCGACTCCGGATTATGCGTCGTTTGGCACCACTCGTGCTTGAATCTCCACACCCACCCCCTCTTGCCATGCCTGCGAAAAAGACTGCCAAAAAATCGTCCGAAGCGACCGCCCCCAAAGCTCCGGCCGCCAAGAAGACCGTGAAAAAGGCCGCGAAAAAAGCTGCGAAAAACCCCGCGGTGTCCGAAACGCCCAAGGAACTGGCGAAACACGCCAGCATGCCCGTGGCCGTGAGAGCCACACCGGACATGATCGCGCGCGCCGCCTATCTCAACTACCGCCGGCGCGTCGAGCAGGGTCTTCCCGGCGATCGCGAAAGCGATTGGCTGGAAGCCGAGCGCCAACTCAACGCATAGTCGGCTCGGGCACGGCGATGCGGCGATGCGGCTTGCGCACGGAACGTTCCGATGCAAAGCGTGAGCGCGAATTCAGCGATGCGGAAAAAAGCGAAAGTCCCCGACCCGCAAGTCACGTCGGTCCACATCTCCGGCCGCTACTCGGGCCTGCGGCCGCAAAGCGGCTGGCCGGCGCGCAACTACCGGTTCCTGCGTCACCGCGTGGTTCCCGGCATCTTCCGCCGCCGTGCAGGCAACGTGCTCGAACCGGTGCTTGACCCGCCCACCAACGGCAAGGTGCGCGTCACGTGGATCGGCCATGCGTCGTTTTTCCTGCAGTTCGCCGGTCACTCGGTGATCGTCGATCCCAACTGGGCGAAGTGGCACGGCCCGGTGAAACGCAGCCGCCACCCGGGCCTGAACCTGCACGGCCTGCCGGAAGTGGATCTCGTGTTAGTGACCCACGCCCACTTCGACCACCTCCACAAACCCAGCCTGAAAATCCTCAAGGCGCGCGAAGGCATCGTCGTCCCGCGCGGCAGCGGATCGCTGGTCAGAAAACTCGGGTTTCCCGCCACCTACGAGGTCGGCGTGTGGGACGAGCTGCGTTTCGACCTGCTGGAAATCATCCACACGCCGTCGCATCACTGGGGCGCGCGTTTCCTGCACGACACCCACCGCGACTTCGGCGGCTACATCGTGCGCGCCGGGGAAAAATCCATCTTCCATTGCGGCGACAGCGCGTATTTTCCCGGCTTCGGCGAGATCGGCAAAAAACAGAACATCGACATCGCGCTGATGCCCATCGGTGCCTACGAGGCACCCAGCGGCCGCGACGTGCACATGAATCCCGAGGAAGCCGTGCGCGCCTTCGCCGACATCGGCGCGAAACTCATGATCCCGATGCACTATGGCACGTTTCCTCTTGGCAACGAGCCGCACGACGAACCGGTGGAACGCCTGCTGGCGGAAGCCGATCGACTCGGCATCAGCGACCGGGTGCTCATCCCCGAAGAGGGCGTGGGCATTGAGTGGTGAACATTCCCCACCCTGTCGCGATCAGGCCTGGGCCCGGCGTTTCGTGGCACGGCGCGGATTGCCCGCATGACGGGCACCATCCCGCGCCGCAGGGCGCAGCGGACGGTTTTTGGGCAAAAAAGGAGTCACCAGTGCCTCCACCAGATCGAAGTTGCCGGTGAAATCCTCGCGTTGGTCGGACTCCTGTTTTCCGAAGACCTGCTCCTCGATCAGATGGAAAACCATGTCGCCCACGTTCTGGCACTCGCGCAGACCCCATTCGTGCATCAGTGTGGATGCCATCGGACCGAATTGTTCGAGCGCGAGGTCCCGGAAGCCTTCGAGCAGTTCCTGCCCGGTCACGTGTCTCGCGCGCCCGGCGTTTTTTTCCGCGATCCGCTTGAGCGTGAAATCCAACGCATCCTTCAGGAAGAAATACGCTTGTGCGTCGAAACGCTTCTCGCGCTGGAGAATTTGGTAAACCGATTGCTCGAACTGCATCGCGTGCATGCCGGAGCATGCGCCACGCCAAAGCGCGTGTCAAAGCGCTTCATGGCCGCGGCAAAACGCCGGGGTTTCCCGTGGTTGACCCCCCCGGGGGCGGTTGCTAGCGTCCGCGCCCCGTCATGAGCGACCCCGCCGCCAATTACAAAGACACGCTGACCCTGCCGCAGACGACCTTCCCGATGCGCGGCGACCTCGTGGACAAGGAACCGAAACGCCTTGCGAGCTGGGAGGCGGAGAATCTCTATCAGAAAATCATCGCCCGCCGCCGCGCGCAGAACGCCCCGGAGTTCATCCTCCACGACGGCCCGCCATTCGCCAACGGCGACGTCCACATGGGCACCGCGCTCAACAAGCTGCTCAAGGACCTGGTGGTGAAATCGAAAACGATGGCCGGTTTCACCACGCCCTTCATCCCCGGCTGGGACTGCCACGGCCTGCCGATCGAGTTCAAGGTGGTCAAGGAAACCGCCGGCCTCGAACCCGCGGAAATCCGCCGCCGCTGCACGGAGTTTGCCAAGAAGTTCATCGACATCCAGCGCGCCTCCTTCCGCCGCCTCGGCGTGTTCGGCGATTGGATGAACCCGTACCTCACGATGAACCCCGGCTACGAGGCGGACATCCCCCGCGTCTTCGCCAAGCTCGTCGAAAACGGCTGCGTCTATCAAAGCAAGAAACCCGTCCAGTGGTCCTACGGCGCGCAAACCGCCCTCGCCGAAGCCGAAGTCGAATACAAGGACAAGGAAAGCCCGGCCGTCTTCGTGAAATTCGAACTGATGGAGCGCGGACTCCAGTCCGCTCTT
>DATISV010000666.1:0-3448 GCA_035468505.1 Luteolibacter sp.
ACGCCCGTCACCGCGAGCACGAGAAAGGTCAGCGCGGCGAAGAGGGAAACAACTCGCCGGCGGAGCGTTCCAAGCTGCGGTTTTTTCCAGTCAGACATCGCCGGGGATGATCGCGCCGTGTTTGCGGAGCAGGTCGTGGATTTCCTTGAGCGGCACCTCCAGCGGGGTGGTTCCCCGTTTCGCCGCCAACGTGGCGGCGGCTCCGGCGGCCTGGCCCATGGCCATGCACGGTGCCTGCACGCGCAGTCCGGAATTGGCAAGCCGGTCGCTGCTCACGCATCGCCCCGCGACGATGAGGTTGCGGCTGCCTTTCGGGATCAGCGCGCGGAGTGGAATGGTGGGAATGACTCCGCGCTTGAGCGGCTCGGGTTTCACGCCGTTCTTCGTATGGAGATCGACCGGATAAAAGGCATGACAAACGGCATCGTCGAATTTCCGGCCGGAGCGGTAATCGTTCACGGTGATGAGGGTTTCGCCTTCGATTCGATAACTTTCGCGGAAGCCGGTCTCCGGCTGCATGTGCATGAGGCGTTTGCCCTCCTTGCGCAGTTTTTCGAGAATCGTTTTCCTTCCTGTTAGATTGGCATGCGTGACGGTGCGCGAGTTGGTGGAATCCGCGCCGTGCACGTAGAGCCGGTGGATCTGGTTGCGCCCGGGTTCGTGGGCCTGGCCCAACATGAAGAGATAGGATCCCGGTTGCCGTTCTTCCTCGCGCAGACGCGGCAGGCCCAACAGTCCGACGACTTCCGCGCCGCCGGTGCAGTCGATGATCTGCTTGCAGTTCACGCGGCGCTTGGTGCCGAAACCGGTGCAATCGACCTGCCAGCCGTCGTCGGTTCTAACAACCGCCTGCGGAAATTCGTAATAGGCGATCCGCACACCGGCCTGCGCACATTTTTCCTCGGCGAGAATAGCGTAGAGGAACTGGTTGGTGAACACTTGGTTCTGCCAGTGGCGCTGGGGAACCTTGGCGAAGTCGGGGAAATTCCCCTGGTCCAGTTCCACGCTTTCCTTGACCAACTCCCAGCCGATGCCGGCGATGATTTGTCTGCCCCATGCATCGAAGAGCCCGGGAAACGCCACGCCGCCGGTGGTCATGGTGCCGCCAAGCTGCGCGCCGCGTTCGATGAGCATCACGCTCGCGCCCGCGCGGCCGGCCTGGATGGCGGCGATGGTGCCCGCGGTGCCGCCACCGACGACCAACACATCGACGTTGCCGGCGATCTCGGGTTCGATGGCGTCGGGCACGGGCGCGGCACAGACTTCCGTGGTGGATGCGATGCCGAGACCGAGCCCGGCGCTGCCGAGCAGGGAATGAGGGAGGAAATTTCTGCGGCTGTGTTTCATGGACCGGCCCTTCAATCGATGCGCTTGAACGTCAATCCCTCCCCGCTTCTTGCAAAGTGCGGATTTTCACTGCGCGAATTTCGCCCGCGCTGAAACCGCTCAATTCTTGAAATCGATCCGGTAAACGATGGCATGCGGCCCCGGGCGTTTCTCCGGTACCGGCAGAACCAAGGCATCGTCTTCCTGACGCCATAACAGTGGCTCGTTGGACCCCAGCAGCCTCACCGAGCCGATGGCACGGTCTGTCAGGGCGGTCTTGCCGAGATCGCGGAGTTTCACCTCCGTGCCGGACAGGGAAGTGCCGATTGCATAGAGCGATTCTTCATTCGTCGTATAGCGGATCTCATCGCCGCCCGCTCCATCGCGGAACACACGCCACGGCATCGTGCCGTGGATCGCCTCGCCGTGGGTTTCCATCCAGCGCCCGACCTCGGCCAGGCTCTCGATGCATGGCTGCGGGATCAGCCCCTCGGCGGTCGGACCGACGTTGAGCAGGTAATTGCCGCCCTTGCTGACGATGTCCGCCAAACGACGGATGATCTCGCCCGCATCGACCCAGTTGTGGTCATTGGCATTATACCCATAACTCGTGTTCATCGAGCCGGGATTTTCCCATTCGAATCCAATGTTGCGGTCGGCGATTTCGTTGTCACCGGTCGAGAGGTAGTCCGCATAGGGCGGCGGGATCGACTTGGGCGGCTTGCAACCCTTGATCCGGCTATTGATGATGCAGGCCGGGCTCAGGCGGCGGATGGTGTCGTGAAGCTCTTTGGCCTGGGCGTCGCTTTTCATGTCGATGCCGTCGAACCACAACAGATCAACCGGATATCTTGCCAACAACTCCTCGACCTGCGGCTTGGCGAAATCGGTGAAATAACGGTCGAAATCCGCTGGTGTGGAATCCGGAAAATCCCAAGTGTTGGCCTGCTTGTAGCTGTTGCCCGGGCCTTGTGGCCGGTGCCAGTCGCGGTCCACGGAATAATAACATCCGAAGTGAAGCCCGGCGGCACGGCTGGCCTCGGCGAGTTCGCGGGTGACATCGCGCTTGAAGGGCGTCGCGTCCACCACATCGAAATCGGTCAGCTTCGAGTCGAACATACTGAAGCCGTCGTGATGCTTGGCGGTGAGCACCACGTATTTCATGCCCGCCTGTTTGGCGATCGCCGCCCATTGCGCGGCGTCGAATTTCACCGGATCGAATTTCCCGGCCAGCTCCGAGTATTCGGCGACGGGGATTTTCTCCGAGAACATGATCCACTCCGAGTAGCCGGTCTCGTATTTCTTGTCCTTCCACGTGCCGGCGGGGATGGCATAGAGGCCCCAGTGGATGAACATGCCGAAGCGCGCGTCGCGCCACCACTCGATGCGTTGCTCGCGGGTCATGGCCGGTTCGGCGTGGGACAAGCCGCAGAACATCGCGGCGAGGGCGGCAAGTGGAAACAAGCGGCTTCCACGTGATTGTGACAGGGTTTTCGTCATGGTTTGTGATGGATGGTGGCTGCTATTGTTACTTCACGACTTTCGTGACGCGTTCATTTTCTCTGATCGAAATCGATTTGACCACCAGTTTCCATGGACAAGCGGCCGGATTGGCCGAAAGACTGCATCCCTCATCCGCTTATCCGTCCACGACATGCAGAATCCACTCCTACGCGCCCTGGGTCTGTGCGCTTGTCTAACGCTCGCTTCCGGAACCTCCGCCCCGGCGGCGGACCGGCCGAACATCATCATCCTCTACATCGACGATCTCGCCCGCGGCGATGTCGGTGCGTTCGGCTGCCCCGATCCGGCTACGCCGAACATCGACCGCCTGGCCGCGCAAGGCGTGCGGATGACCACCGCCTACACCCACAACGCGCCGTGCAGCCCGAGCCGGACCGCGCTGATGATGGGCTGCTACACCCAGCGCTTCGGCAAATACGGTCTCTCCCGCGGCGTCCCCATCCCGGACGACAAGCCAACACTGGCCGAAACGCTGCGCGACGCCGGATACCTCACCGGCATGATCGGCCACGAGAAATGGGACATCGGCAGGTGGGACCAGGGTGCCATGGACCGCGGCTTCATGGTGTCTGCCAAACAGCCGCCGCGCGTCAAGGCG
>DATISV010000667.1:0-7037 GCA_035468505.1 Luteolibacter sp.
CGGCCGGAGGCGGTGTCGGCGAGGACGATTTCCGGAACGGTCAGGCCGGCTTGTTTGAGTCGGTGAAGATGTTCCAACGACGGCGGCCGGCGCATCATGAGCGCGTCGTCGCGGCGGCAGCAGGCGAGCATGAGCGCTTCGAGATCGTGTTCGAGGGCGATGGCGGTTTGGTCCGGCTGCCACGGTTTTCCGATGTGCGCGGCGCGGGCATGCGATTCGGCGTTCGGGTTGAACCAATGCAGCACCGGCGTGCGTCCGCGCGAGATTGCGCAGATTTCGAGATGGCGGATGAAGTCTTCATCGAGTCCGGCAAGGCGGCGGCTTTCGGCATTGAAGGGTGCCAGCCCTTTGGCGCGCGCCGGAGTGAGCGGAAATGACAGCCGGCGGCGGAAGCCGTCCCAATCCGATTCGCCGCGCTCCTTCCAGCGGCGGAACCATTTCACGCCGTGCCCGACGTGGCCGATTTCATCGAGGTGGATTTTTTCCAAAACCGCGGCCGTCGATGTATCGCCGACCTCGCGGAAGAGCGCGGCGTAGTGTTTCGAGAAATCGAGGTTCGCCTGCTCGAAGGTGAGATTGAGCCGCGTGACAAAATCCATCGGCGTCTCCATCGGTGCGACGACACGCCAGAAGTAATCGCTCACCGGCAGCTCGCCGAAAGCGATGCCGCACTCGCGCATGCGCCGCACATACATCAGGGCGTGCGACTGCTCCTCGCGCATCGCTTCGTAAACCCCGGCGCGGTATTCCTTCGGCGCGTCGGGAAAACGCAGCAGCACCAGCGCCATCAGCTCGGCGGCCAGCAGTTCGTGGTTCGCGAGGAAATGCAGCAGGATGCCGCGCTCGCGGTCGTCATCGAGCCGGTGGGTGCCGGGAAACTCCGCCTTCACGCCATCGCCGCGGACGCGCAACTCCGCGGGACGCCCCGGCGCATCGGGCAAAACGATCGACCGGCCCGGATCGTCATCGGACGCCGCCAGCGGAGCCATCCGGAGTTTTTCCTCCAGCGTCTCCGCGAACAACACGCGTTCGGCGATGTCCCGCATTTGCGTCACGCAGCGAGTATGGCCATGATCGGGGAATCCGCACGTCTGGATTGAACGCCTGCACGGCGGCCAAGCATCGATTTGTCGTGACAGGTGGCCGATAGGAAATGTCCCATTGCCGACGTAAACGCCACACGCTCATGAAAACTCCATTATCCGTTTCCCGCTTCGCCGCATTGATTTCCGCCGCCGTGCTGGTGTCGGTTCCCGCCGCCGTTCATGCTCACGACGACCTCAGCAAGCCGGTCATCACCACCGAGATCCGCAAGGACGAAAAGGGCAAGGACGTGCTCTACATGTTCATCGACGGCATCAAGGTCCACGAAATCGATGTGACCAAGCAGCCGCTGCCGCCGGTCGTCACGCCGGGCGAAGGCGCGGGATTCGCCGCGCCGCCGTCCGACGCCATCGTCCTCTTCGACGGCAGCGAGGAGTCGTTCCGCAAAAAATGGACCGACACAAAGGGCAACCCCAGCCAGTGGAAAATCGTCGATGGCGCCATGGAGTCGGTCAAGAAAGCCGGCTACATCCAGACGAAACAGGACTTCGGCTCGTGCCAGCTTCACGTCGAGTGGGCCGCGCCCGCGGAGGTCAAGGGCGAAGGCCAGGGCCGCGGCAACAGCGGCGTGTTCCTGATGGGCCAATACGAAGTGCAGGTTCTCGACAGCTACGAAAACCAAACTTATGCCGACGGTCAGGCCGGCGCGCTTTACGGCCGCAGCAAGCCGCTGGTGAACGCCTCGCGCAAACCGGGCGAGTGGCAGAGTTATGATATCATTTTCCAGCGCCCCATTTTCGACGACAACGGCAAGATCGTGCGTCGCGCGATGTTCACCGTGCTGCACAATGGCGTCGTGATCCAGGACCACCAGATCCTCAGCGGCGGCACTGGCTGGATGGGCCCGCACGCGGCATCGGAATACAAGGCCCACCCGGACAAGCTGCCGATCTCCCTCCAGGACCACGGCAATCCGGTCCGCTACCGCAACGTCTGGATCCGCGAGCTGCCCGACAAGCCGTTGTGAGCGGTTTCGCGCATCCGCTTTCAGACACCCGGAGATCCGCCAACACACCGGCATCCTGAACCTCGTGCGCGGCAAGGCGGCCGTGTGAGTTCGTTTGCCGGCCAGTGATCCACTGGCACGGGACAGCCAACCCGCGTCCAGCGGTTGGCGAAAACGTGCCCGGTGGCGTTTTCGCAATCGGTGAAGTTGGATGGTTCCCGTGGCTTCGCCGGTGGGAACCGCCGGGGTTCCTGAAGTTTTTCCACGCGGAACGCGCTGATCCAACCGGGGTTGTCTTTTTTTGATTTTTTCATGCTTTACAGACAAGCCTGGCATTTCGCATCCGTTGAATATCAAATTTATCGCATTTTCCGCCTTTATTGACGCATGCATTGCCAATCCGCCATTTGCCACGCTGCCCGCATCCGTGGGGCATTCCACACCTTGCGCATTCCGACGAAATGAAACGCCCGCTTTCTTCCTCTTGCCGTAATTCATCCGCGCGGTTGTTGCTACTCGGGATCACCGGCATGCTGGCCACGGCGGCCGGCATGCGCGCCGAAACCACGGGAGCCGGAGGTATCGGCCCGTTCCGCACGCAGGCCATCCAGCTCGAAGCGGGTTGGAACGCGGTGTATCTGGAAATCGAGCCGCGCAAAACCGATCCGTCGCTGCTGTTTGCAGGCACGCCGATCGAAATCGCGGCGGCCTACAACCGGCCGGTGACGGCGATGGAATTCATCGACAGCCCCGACGAGGCGCTGCCCGACCGCAAAGGCTGGAATGTCTGGTATGCGCCGCACCGCGAGGACGCGCTGCTGGGAAATCTGAGCGCGATCCAGGCGCACCAGGCCTACCTGCTGTATGCGAAAGAGGCGCACACGTGGTCGCTGGAAGGCACGCCATTCCATGGCTCGGCGCGCTGGCATCCGCATGCGTTCAGCCTGGTGGGTTTCCCGATCGACGCCGCGGAGCAGCCGACGGTCGCCAGCTTCTTCGCCGGGGCCGGCGCGCACTCGCCATTGAAGGCCTACCGCATGAGCGGCGGGCAATGGAGCCTGATCACCCAGCCGGAGCAGACGCTGATGAAACCCGGTGCCGCCTACTGGATCCACAGCGACGGGGCATCGGATTTCCGCGGGCCGCTGACGGTGAATTTCCCGGGGAGCGCCTCGGGCGGACTGGTTTTCAACGCCGCCACCAGCACGCGGACTCTTGAACTGCGCAACACCTCGCCGAACCCGCAATACCTGACGCTGACCACGCAGGGCGGAAACACCGGCCTACTGCCGCTGTCCTACGTCGTTCGGGTGCTCGATGCCCCCGGCCAACCGGTCGATGCGGTGTCCGTCCCGCTCACACAGGGCCTGCGCCTCGGGCCTCTGGAGCCCGGCAGCGCGTTTTTCCTCAACTTGGAAGTGGCGCAGGAAGCGGTGACGGCACCGGTGATGTCGACCACTCTGACGATTTCCTCGACCGCCGGTCCCCGCATCGAAGTGCCGCTCGTTTCGCTGAGAAGCGATCTGCTGGAGAATCCCTGATCACCCTGTGACGCCCTGCCAGCCAGTCAGCGCCCCGACTCACGCCGGCAGAGGCGGCTTTTATTTTCACCACCATCGCCATCATGCATCCGTCTCTGAAAGCATTGCTCCTCGTCCCGGCCATGGCCGTCATCCCAACCGCGGCATCGCGGGCCGCGCACCCGTCCCAGGGGCTGTGGGTGGGTGAGGTCGCCCTCAACGCCGTCAACGAAGCGACCGGCGCGGTGGGTGACTCGAACACCTACGAATTCAGCGATCCGGAAATCCCCACGCCCACCTCGGACACGGCGTTCCTGCGCCTCATTGTGCACGTGAACGGGGCGGGTCAGGCGAGTCTGCTCAAGAGCGTGGCGATCGTGGAGCGCGAGGTCTTCGCGGATGGCGGCACCGACATCCTGCTCATCACCGATCCGAAACTCTATCCGCAGTTTCCCGGCATCGCCAAGCGCATCGCTTCCACGTCCTTCGACTTCGGCGACCAACAGGCCGTCACGGCGGTGCAGGCGATCATCGATACCGCCACCGGAACGGCGGTCTCGAAGGTGATCGCGGCCGATGGCGGCACGCAGTCGGTCATCGAGGCGGAGGTGCTGGGCGAGCTGCAAAACGTGGCCGGTGCCGCCGATGTGGATGCCGGCTACCTGAACCGCGCGACCGGAGCCACTTCGTTCATCACCACCGATTTTTTCAGCGAAGCGGATGTCGATACGATCGCCGACGAGGTGGCCCGGCTGATCGATGCCGGCACGAGGGGGGTGACGGATTTCGGCTACGACCCGCAGGCCGATGGTTACGCCCCATTCCCGTCCGATCCACTGGGCGGAAACTTCGCCGCACTGGTGGCCAAGGCGAAGGCGCTGCGCGACAACTCGTTCTACAGGGACACCCGCGGGCTGGAGGCGATTTCCGGGGTTTGCCACGCGGCGGCGGTCGCGGCCGCTGAGCCGGCTGCCGATCTGGCGGCCAAACAAGCCGCAGTGCGCGCCGCTGCGCGCGATGCCCGGCACAATGCGGCGGATGTGACGCAGGCCTACAACCGTTTCCTCGCCGGTGCGGCCTTCAATGCGCTGCGCACGGCGATTCCCGATCCGGCCGTGGCCGCCGCGCTCGACGCCCAGGGGCGCGGTCTCAATGAAACGCAGATTGTGGCCGCGGTGAGGGACGCGCTCATCCTTGAAGCGCCGGTCTCCAATGCGTTCGCGGAAGCGGCGGCGCTCCAGGCCGCCTCGCTGTGGGGCGACACCCGTGCGCAAGCCGCGGTGAACCGGATTCTCGATGCCGTTTCCGCCGTGGCCGCGGCGGAGGTGCTCGTTTCCACTTCCGAACCGGTCCTGAAACAAGCCGTCGGGGAATCGCTCGCGACGGCCTTCGACGCCACCAGGGCGGCACCGGTTTTCACCGGCGCGCCATCGGGCGATTATTCCGATTTCGTCACCGCCTCCGGCTATCTCGCGGCGGTTGAAACCGCGGCGAGGACCGCCACTTCCGAGGCCTTGTTCCAATACAACGCCGGCGTCACCGGCTCCGACGAACTGGAGTTTCTCACCCAACGCGCCGTCAACAGGGCGCTGGTCACGATCCGCAACGCGGCGGCCTCGCTGTCCCAAAGTTCCATTCCGCTGCGCGGCAGTCTCACTGCGGGCGGTTCGCTCGATGGCACGATCCACCTGCCCGCGCTGGCACCCACCAATCCTTTCATGCACCGCCGCCATCCGGACCACACCGAGGGTTTCCCGATCACCCGCCGGATCTCGCTGGCGGTCGATCAGCCAGCCGCAGGCGAGAGCGGACGCGCCGGCTACGGCGTGAGCCGAGTCTCCGGCACCTATTCCGAGGAAATTTTCGGCCTCCACAAACCGCTTGGCGCCGACCGCAACGTCGGTCTCCGGACCCGCGGCAGCTTCACTCTCAACCGGCTGTCGTTCGTCGAAAGCCTCAATTTCTAAGCCCCTCCACACGCGATTTTTCACCACTTGTCCGCCATGAATCACATTCTTAGAAGTCTAGGTTTTCTCATCCTCCTGACCGCGTCGTCACTCGGCCAGAGCGGCGATCCGGAAATCTTCCTCAAGGGCATCCCGTCCGGATTCCAAACCGTGGACATGGATCACGACGAGGACGGCAACACCTATGTCCTGGGCAACCGCGGCGGCACCGGGGTGATCGTGAAATACGATTCCTCGGGCAATACGAACGCCGATGAAAACATCGTCATGACCGGCTTCCAGGCAGTCGCCTTGGACGTCGTCGGCCGCGCCCCGGGCGGGGCCATCTACGTGGCATCCGCCTCGGCCGTGCGCAAATACAGCCTGGCGGGCGACCTGCAGTTTTCCGATCCCACCAGCTTGTCGAACGTCACCGACGTGGCCTTTTCCAGCGCGACGAATCAATTGTTCCTCGCCATCCAGACGCCGGGCATCGCGCCCATTGTGCAGGTGCGCAATGCCGATGCCGGCTTCCAGCGCTGGATGGTCTTCGGCAACCTCGGCTGGACGAATGCAACGGTCCGCTCGCTCACCGTGGACGACCAGGGCGCCGTTTACCTGGTGGGCGAAACGGGTATTGAGGCAGGCACCTGGGATCCATGGGCCAGCTTCGGGCCGCCCCATCAGAGCGGTTCCCTCTCCGCCAACACCCGCTATCTCGCCAAGGTCACCCCGGAACTGGACGGCTACACCTCACACCAACCCGGCGAGTTCGCCAGTTTGTTCAACGTCCACTTCAACAACGGCTGGATCTACCTGATGGGCAGGTCCGCCAGCACGCCCACCGATGCCCTGCGCGTCCAGCGCCGCGACACCGACCTGGCGGACATCAGCCGCCAGTTGGTCATTTCCAACGGGGATTACGCCACGCTCGTGGCGGCCACGCCCGGCAAGATGAGGAAGTTCGGCATCGCCGCCGATGCCTTGGATAATGTCTATCTAACAGGATATCTCGCGAACGGCAGCACGCGGTTTTTCCCCCACGGCACCACCAGCGAGGAATTTCGCAGCGTGGCGAGCACCGGCGAGTCCGCCTTCGTCGCCAAGCTCGATTCGGAGTTCGACTACCAGTGGGTCAAGACACCCATCCAGGCACCGTTGCCGGCGATGGGCACCGCATTGCGCGCCTCGTGGGATGGGAAAAACTCGCGCCTTTGGTGGTCCGGCAGCTTCCAGGGAGAGAACGGCATCACCATGCAGGAGGGCGCGGACGCCAGCAGCGCCAAGACCCTGCCGTTCGAAATCGGCAGTTGGCAGGGATTCACCGCCGTGTTTGAACCCGACGGCGCGTTCACCGAAGTCGTCGATTTCACCCTGGACACCGACTACGCGGAGAACCGCGTGCTCCTCAACGGCAGCCCGTTGCAGAACCCGGGCACCACGCTATCGCTCATCCTCGACTCGAACCTCGAGATCAAGTCGCCGCGCACCGTCTATCAGTGGGATGGCGCGCCGGAGCCG
>DATISV010000668.1:0-3655 GCA_035468505.1 Luteolibacter sp.
TTCCGCGGCGGCGAATCCGGCGTGCGCGTCGGGCACCGACTCGGCATACGGCAGATAGGGCTTGATGTCATAGACCGGCGTGCCGTCGATCAGATCGAGCCCGCCGAGTTTCAGAACCGGCGCGTCCGGTGAATCCTCATCGATGCCCTCCAACCGCACCAGCGAGAGGCCGAGGCCATTGGGACGGAATGTGGAGCGGCTGGCGAAAACCCCGACGCGCTGGTTGCCGCCGAGCCGCGGCGGGCGCACGGTGGGGGACCATCCTTGGGCCGCGGTTTCGTGAAAGCCGAAGATCAGCCAGATGTGGGAAAATCCCTCCAGCCCGCGCACCGCCTCGTGGCTGCGGTAGGGTGGATGAAGTATCAACTCGCCCCACGCGCTCGGACAAAGTCCGGGTTGCCTGGGACCGGCGAATTTCTCCCCGAAGCAACTGCGAACGATGCCGATGGGATCGAGCGTCATGGTGCCCGGCCGGGCTCAGCGGGTCTTGAGATGGATGCTGGTGCGGAGTTGTCCGCCCTCCTTGCGGGCGCGGATGTCGAGGCGCTCGAAGTCCTCAAGCGCGTCGGCCACCGTGCGGATCCCTTCGAGCACGTCCTCGTCGAGCACCACGTTTTCCTTGTTTTTCTCCAGCACGTCGGTGGTGAGCTTGGCGAACTCGCGCAGCGCGTCGAAGTTCACCAGCACCGTGACGCCTTGCGTGGACTCGCCGCTGCCGGCCTTGGCGAGCAAATCGAGCGCCTGGTTTTTGGAAGTGGATGCGGCGAACCACTCGTCGCCCAACGTGACCGATGGCAGGAAGTCTTCGGTGAAAAACGGCACCGGGAAGAACCAGGTGGTGAATCCGTCGCGCTCGGAACTGAGCGGCTTCTGCATCGGGATCGGCGTTCCGCGCATCTCGCCGATCTTTTCCAGGATATTGGCGGCCGAGCCATCGATCTGCTGCCAGGCGGACGCCAGTTTGGCGCGCTCGGTGACCGGGGCCACCAGGGTGATGCGCGGGAATTTCCCTTCGTTCACCACTTCCTGCGGCACGCCGGGAACCGGTGGCGGGGTGCCGTTGAGGTCGATGATGAGGGCGCTTTCCTGACCGAGTCCCTCGGTGAAATCGCCGCTCAGCGCGTTCCAGACCGCCACGGCATCCTTGCGGAAGTTCATGTCGAACATGCCGGCCATTTCGCGGTATTGCAGCATGTCGTCGTCTTCCAATGGCAGCTCCGCCACTTTCATGGCCACCGCGTAGGCGGTCTCCATCAGCGCTTCGAGATAGGCGCGGGCCGACTCACTGTAGGCCTTGCCGGCGGTGGCGTTGGTGAACAGCGCGACGTTTTCACCCGCCTGCAGGCCGGCGAGACGGTTGCTGGCCTCCCAGTCGAATTTTCCGGTGTCGATGCCGCCGTAGGATTCGATTTTCAATCCGTCTTCGATGAACGCGATGGTGCCGGTGCCGTCGAGTTTCATCAGCGTCCGCAGCGCGGCTTCGCGCTCGCCGACGATTCTCAGCAGCGCCTGGAGGTCGCGCGTGTCGCCCAGTCCCTGCGAGCCGGCGAGACCTTCCTGCAGGCCGCTCGCGATATCGGCGAGACCGGTCACGTTCGACATCATTTGAGAGATCATCTCCTTTTTGCCATAGATCAGCCCGGCCAGTTCCTTGGAAAGGTGGGCATCGCAGAAGGCCACCGCGTCACACGCCACCACCGAGTCGCCGGGGGCTTCGGAGAAAACCAGGTCGTCGAGCGATGAGCCGAGGAAAAACACTGCGTAGTCGCCGATCCGCTCGCTCAGGATCACCAGGTCCTTCTTCGCCACGGCGGCGATCAACTTGTCCACGGTGGCGGCATCGAGCATCGCATCCATCGGCTCGCGGCTCTCGGTCATCAGGGCGGACAGCTTCTCGCCCGAGACCTTGTTGCCGGCGAACATGCTGCCGTTGCGTTCGACTTCCACCGGTTCGACGAAGTCACCGAAAAACGCCAGCATCTCGGTGGAAGAGGCGAGCTGCTGGGCGATGGCATCACGGTTTTCTTCGGTGGTTCCGAACGCAATGTAGAGTGGCGGCATGTTCATTTTCTCGAACAATTCCGCGCCGGACTCGGGGTCCTTGATCAGATTGACGAACAGCTCCTCGCTGAAACGCCGGCCCATCGCGGATTCGAAATTCGAGAAATCGCCCGACTCGGCGCACTCCGCCGCCGCCGAGGCGATGGCGCGCATCTGGAAGTGGGTGAGGCGGCGGTTCAGTTGGATGAGGTTGGACGATTGTTCTCCCGCCTGGGCACCCACCGCGATGGTGAACTCCCTGGCGAAAAGCGCCGCCGGGCCGGTGGGGGACTCGTCTTCGGGAACATCCGGCAGATCCAGTGCCTCCTCGCCGCTGATCGCCTGCCAGAGTTTCGAGGCCTTGATTTTCGAGGCATGGCGGGTGCCATTGTGGAGGCTGATGACCGCCGCGGTATCCTGCGGCAGGTGGCGCGCGAAGCCGAGTTTGTCGGCGCGTTCCTCAGGGCTGAGCGCGGGCACTTCCGGCGCGGGTTCCGGTTGCGAGCCGCTTTCGGCGGCCGTCTCCGCTGGCGCGGGCGTGCCGGTCGTTTCCGCCGGTTCCTTTTTCTTGCAAGCCCCCAGGACCAGCGCCGCCGGGACCACCAACCCCCAAATATTCCGCAATTTCATAACGCGCGCAGGCTAGGACGCGGATTTCCCGTCTAGCAAGCAGATTGCCGTATTTGTGGCGGCGATTTCGCCGGGCGCGGGTTTTTCGGCGCTTGCCCGCACCCGGGGCTGCCGTTACACGCGCGCCGCTATGGCAAAGAAACCGGTTGTGCTCATCATTCGCGACGGCTGGGGTGTGAACCCCGGGGGACAGGAAACGGCGGAAAAGGACGGCAATGCCGTGCTGCTCGCCAAGACACCGTTCCACGACGTGATGCTGGAGCAATACCCGAAAGGTTTCCTCAGCGCCTCCGGACTCGACGTCGGCCTGCCCGACGGCCAGATGGGCAACTCGGAGGTCGGCCACCTCAACCTCGGCGCGGGCCGCATCGTCTATCAGGACCTGACCCGCATCAACAAGGCCATCGAGGACGGCTCACTCGGCTCCAATCCGGTCTTCACCGAAGCGCTCGAAAAAGCGAAATCCTCCCGCCTCCACTTCATCGGCCTGGTCTCCGACGGCGGCGTGCACAGCCACCAGGATCAGCTCGTCGCCATGGTGAAACTCGCCAATGCCGCCGGCGTGAATGACATCATGATCCACGCCATCACCGACGGCCGCGACACCTCGCCCACCGGCGGCGAGAAATATCTCGCCACCGTCGAGGACGAGGCCGCCAAGTGCGGCGCGCGCATCGCCACCGTGGTCGGCCGCTACTTCGCCATGGACCGCGACAAACGCTGGGACCGCGTCAAGCTCGCATGGGACGCCATCGTGCTCGGCAAGGGCGAAAAGCGCGAGGTGCTCGCCAGCGAGGCGGTCGCCGACTGCTACCGGAGTTTGCAGAAAACCGACGAGTTCATGCCCGCGATGGTCTTCTGCGAGGCGGATACGCAGCGCGTGCGCGACGACGATGTCATCATCTTTTTCAACTTCCGCGCCGACCGCGCCCGCGAGTTGTCCGACGCGTTCCTGAAAGCGGACTTCAGCGGCTTCGACCGCACC
>DATISV010000669.1:0-9134 GCA_035468505.1 Luteolibacter sp.
CTGAGACGGAAGATATCACAAGTCCGGCTTCCTGGAGTTGATCCTGATAGTCGGAGTTGAACTCGTAGCGGTGGCGGTGGCGTTCCTGGATGCGGTCCCTGTTGCCGTACAAGGCGGCGGCCTTGGTGCCGGCGAAGAGGATGGATTCGCTGGAGCCGAGACGCATGGTGGCTCCCATGTCCTCGATGCCCTTCTGCTCCTCCTGCAGGCAGATGACGGGATGCATGGTGGTTTTGTCGAACTCGGTGGAGTTGGCGTCCTTGAGGCCGCAGACGTTGCGGGCGAACTCGATGGTGGCGATCTGCATGCCGAGGCAGATGCCGAAGTAGGGGATCTTGTTTTCCCTGGCGTAACGCGCGGCGGCGATCTTGCCCTCGGTGCCGCGGTCGCCGAAGCCGCCGGGCACCAGGATGCCGTCCACGTCGCCGATCACCGCCTGCGCCCCGCGGTCCTCGATGGCCTCGGTGTCCACGCGCACGATGCTCACCTTGGTGTCGTGATGCGCGCCGGCGTGGATGAGCGATTCGTAGATCGATTTGTAGGCGTCCTGCAGTTCGATGTATTTCCCGGCCACGGCGATGTTGACCTTGTGCTTGGGATGGATCACGCGCTGGACGAAATTTTCCCAATCCTCAAGCGCGGGCGAAGGCGTGTGGCCGAGGCCGATCTTGTCCACGACGAGGCGGTCGATCTTGTCGCGACGCAGGTCGAGCGGGCATTCGTAAATCGTGTGGGCGACATCGCGGAAGGCGACGACGTTCTTGCGCTCGACGTTGCAGAACATGGCGATCTTGCGGCGGTTGTCCTCGTCGAGGTCGAGTTCGGTGCGGCAGATGATGATGTCCGGCTGGATGCCGATCTCGCGGAGCTTGGCGACGGACTGCTGGGTGGGCTTGGTCTTCACCTCGCCGGCCGCCTTGATGTAGGGCAGCAGGGTGACGTGGATGAAGCAGACGTTTTCCTTGCCGACCTCGAGCGCGAACTGGCGCAGCGCTTCGAGGAACAGCAGCCCTTCCATGTCGCCGACTGTGCCGCCGATCTCGGTGATGAGCACGTCCACGTCGGTATTGTCATTGGTCACCTTGTGCAGGCGGGCCTTGATCTCGTCGGTGACGTGCGGGATGAACTGCACGGTTTTTCCCAGATACTCGCCGCGGCGTTCCTTTTTGATGACGGAGTCGAACACCTGGCCGGACGTCAGATTGTTCATGCGCGAGAGCACGCCGGAGGTGAAGCGCTCGTAGTGGCCTAGGTCGAGGTCGGTCTCCGCGCCGTCGTCGAGCACGTAGACCTCGCCGTGC
Organism: Luteolibacter sp.; assembly: GCA_035468505.1. GTDB lineage: Bacteria > Verrucomicrobiota > Verrucomicrobiia > Verrucomicrobiales > Akkermansiaceae > Luteolibacter. The sequence continues at coordinate 1,302 of DATISV010000669.1, forward strand.
TGATAGGGCGACATGGTGCCGGGATCGACGTTGAGGTAGGGATCGAACTTCTGCATCAGTACCTTGAGTCCGCGGGCTTCGAGCAGGGTGCCGATGGAGGCCGCGGCAAGGCCCTTGCCGAGTGAGGAAACGACGCCGCCGGTGACGAAGATGTATTTCATGGGAATTATGTCAGTTAGAAGTTTGCAGTTTTCAGCGGCCAGGATGCGTTCGATTTCGCGGGCTTGTTCGGGCGTATCGACACCGGGCGAGGTGTCGGTGGTGACGATGACGTGGATCGACGCGCCGTTTTCGAGGGCGCGCAGTTGTTCGAGCGATTCGGCTTGTTCCAGCGGCGAGGGCGGCCAGGTGACGAAGCATTCGAGAAAGCTCCGGGTGTAAGCGTAGATCCCCTTGTGGCGCAGGACCGGCAGGTTTCCCACGGCGTTGCGGAAATACGGCAGCGGCGAGCGCGAGAAATACAAGGCGCGGCCGTCGAGCGCGGTGACGACCTTGACCACGTTCGGATCGGCCACGGCGGGATCGGCGGGGTCGATGGGATTGGCAGCGGTGGCCATGTCGGGTCCGTCATCGGAAGTGATGATTTCCGCCAGTTCGTCGATGAGCGCGGGATCGATGAGCGGTTCGTCGCCCTGGATGTTGACGATGTGGGTGGCTTTGGAAATTTCCTTCAAGGCTTCGGCGATGCGGTCGGTGCCGGTGGGATGGTCCGGTGAGGTCATCACGGCGCGGCCGCCGAAATTTTCCACTGCGGCGAGGATGCGCGCGTCGTCGGTTGCGACGACGATTTCATCGAGCCGCCGACACCGCATGCAGCGTTCCCACACGTGTTGCACGAGGGGTTTGCCAGCGATGGGATGCAACGGCTTGCCGGGGAAGCGGGTGGACCCCCAGCGTGCGGGCAGCACACCTGCGACATGATGATGGGATCGGAAAAAAGCCACGCTTGGTTGAGGTTGGGCGAGCGTAGGGCAGGCCCCATCCGGCGGACAAGAGCCGGTTCCGAAAAAATGATTCCGGATGGCGATCGGTGGATAACCCGCGGGATTCGAAACCGTAGGCTGGGGGTTGCATTCGGCGGCGCACCGCCAATCTTCGCGACCTGACATGAATTTCCGCCATTTCCTTCTCCTTATCGCGTTTCTGCCAACGGCATGCGAATCCTGGCGCTTCGCCGCGCCCGCCGATGATCTGTCCATCCGCACACCGGGCACGTGGCAGGCGGTTTCCACTGGCAGCGAGGGCGCGATTTCCAGCGGCTGGCTCTCGGAGTTCCGCGACGCGGATCTGACGCGCACGGTCGATCAGGCACTGGCTCACAACCGCGACCTCAAGGCCGCCGCGGCACGGCTGCGCGAGGCGGGCGAAACGACCATCATCGCGCGTTCGCGGATGTTGCCATCGGTGGGATTGAGCGGCAGTTCGTCGGTGACCGATTCCTCCTCGGGCGCGCCGAGCAGCCGCAGTCATGGCCTGAATCTCGCGGCCGCATGGGAGCCGGATTTGTGGGGGCGCTTGCGGGATCTCACGCGCGCCGCGGAAGCCGAGGAAAGGGCGGCGATCGAGGATTTTCGCGGCGCGCGATTGTCGCTGGCCGCCAATGCCGCCAAAGCATGGTGCAACCTGATTTCCGCCGAGCAGGAAGTGACGCTCGCCAAGGTGACGCTCGAATCGTTCGAGAAAAACCTCCGCATCATCGAGCGCAACTACCGCGGCACCGGCGAAGGCGCGCTGGATATCCAGTTCGGCCGCACCAACGTCTCCGGCGCCCGCCGCACGGTGGAGTCCCGCCTGCTGGAGCGCGACGAGGCGGCGCGCAGCCTTGAAATTCTGTTAGGCCGCTACCCGTCCGGCACCACGCGCAGCGAAAAGGACCTGCCGAAACTCGCCGGCCACGTGCCCGCCGGACTGCCGGCGGATCTGGTAGAGCGCCGGCCCGACCTCGCTGCGGCGCGCGCCCGGTTGTTCGCGAGCGCCCAGCGCGCGGACGCCGCCCGCAAGGCGCTGCTGCCGTCGTTTTCCATCACCGGTTCGGGCGGCAATTCGAACGCACGACTCGCGGAACTGCTGGATTGGCAGAATCTGACAGCCACGCTGGTCGGGCGTTTCACCCAGGTCATCACCGAGGGCGGCGCGGTCTCCGCCGAGGCACGTGTGGCGCTGGCCCGCAACGAGGCCTTGCTCCACGGCTACGCGCAGACGGCGCTCACCGCCTTCCGCGAAGTGGAGGCGGCGCTGGCCGCCGACCGCTCGCTGGCCGAACAGGAAAAATTCCTCGCATCCGAAATGGAGCAGGCCGTGCTGGCCGAGCGGCAGGCGGAGCGCGACTACGCCGAGGGCATCAACCCCAACATCCTCTCGGTGCTGGAAGCGCAGCGCCGCGCCAACAACGCGCGCGCCAGCATGATCCGCCTGCGCAACCAGCGGCTGCAGAACCGCATCGATCTCCACCTCGCACTGGGCGGCGATTTCCGGACACGGCCGAAATAAAAGCGCCCGTCACATCGTATTTGGCACCGCCGGAAATCGGGACGAGAGTCCCCAACCACTCATGTTAGTCCGTATTCTCATTCCCATCTTCATTCTTGCCGCCGGATTCGGTGCCATGAAATGGCTGGGCACGCCCGTCGAGGAACCTAGCCCCGAGCGACGGCCGCCGCGGAAAATCAAAACCGAGAAACTCGAAATCACGCTGACGGACTACCCCGTCGTGCTGCAATCGCAGGGCACGGTCCGCGCCCATCACACCACCACCGTCACCCCGCTGGTGGCCGGCACGATCTCGGTGATCCATCCGTGTTTCGAAGACGGCGCTTTTTTCAACCAAGGCGACATCCTCGCCGAACTGGATCCGGCCGACCTGCAAGCCCAGGTCATCGCCGCGGAATCACGGCTCGCACAGGCCGAAGCCACGCTCGCCCAGGAGGAGGCCCGCGCGAAACAGGCGAGACTCAACTGGGAGGACATCGGCTATGAGGAAGAACCGTCGCCGCTGGTGCTGCGCGTGCCCCAGCTCAAGGAAGCGCGCGCCCGCGTCACTTCCGCGAGCGCCGATCTCGACCAGGCGCAGCGCAATCTCGACCGCGCCAGGATCCGCGCACCGTTCGACGGCCGGGTCAAGGCGCGCGCCGTCGGTCTCGGCCAGGCAGTCGGCGCCGCCACAGCGCTCGGCGAGGTGTTCGCCACCGATTTCGCCGAAGTCCGGCTGCCGCTCGCGCCGGGCCAGTTGCCGTTCGTCGAGCTGCCGTCCGGCCCGGAGGATCCGCCGGTGAGCGTGACGCTCCACGACTCGCTGCGCGGCAACATGAAAAACCAGCCGCGCCAGACCTGGAAGGCCCGCATCGTCCGCACCGAGGGCGCGCTCGACGAAACCTCGCGCGAGCTGTTCGCCATCGCCCGCATCGACGATCCCTACGGCCGCGAATCCGGCAATCCCGAGCTGCGCATCGGCCAGCCGGTGCGCGCCGCCATCCAGGGCGTGGTGCTCAAGGACGTGCATGTCATCCCGCGCAGCGCCATGCGCGGCATCAACCGGATCTATCTGATAGAGCGGCCCGATTTCACCATCGCCCGGACCACCATCGAGCCGGTGTTTTCCAACTCGGACGTGCTGGTGGTGCGCGACGGCGTGAGCGCCGGCGACTGGGTGGCCACCTCGCGCATGCCCTACACTCCGGACGGCGCGCCGGTGGAAATCGTCGAAACCGGCGTGATGGCGGACACGCCCGAACTTCGCGGCGCGGAACAAGGCAGCGGCTCCTGAAAACGGAGTTTCCCGCTACCAGCGGATGGCGGCGGCGGCCCATGTGAGCCCCGCGCCGAAGACCACCAGCACGATGTGGTCGCCGCGTTTGAATGCGCCGGTGCGGTTCGCCTCGTCGAGCGCGATGGCCACCGCCGCGGCGGAGGTGTTGCCGTATTTGTCGAGATTGACGAACACGCGCTCGTTGGGCACCGCGAGGCGGTCGGCGATGGCGTCGATGATCCGCAGGTTCGCCTGATGGGGAATCACGCAGGCGATGTCATCGGCCGTCCAGCCGGCGCGTTCGATCACTTTCTCCGCCGCCTCCTTCATGCGGGTGACGGCGATTTTGAAAACCTCCCTGCCCTGCATGTTGAGCGTGTGCAGGTGCTGGTTGACGTTGTCGGCAGTGATCGGTTTGGCGGAGCCGCCGCCGGGGATTTCCAGCAGGTGGGTGAGATTGCCGTCGGTGCCCATCTCGGTGGCCACGATCGAACCTTCGCCGGACTCCGCCCGCCGCAGCACCGCGGCACCGGCGCCATCGCCGAAGAGCACGCAGGTCGAGCGGTCGTCCCAGTTGGTGACGGTGGAAAGTTTCTCGGCGCCGATGATGAGGGCGTTGTTGAAAGCGCCGTCGGAAATCAGCCGCTTGGCGATTTTCATCGCGTAGAGGAATCCGGAACACGCGGCGGAGATATCGAACGCCACCGCACGATTCGCGCCGATCTGTTGCTGCACATAACACGCCGTCGCCGGAGTGGGCGTGTCCGGGGTGATGGTGGCCACGATGATCAGTTCGATGTCCGCGGCCTGCATGCCGGCCTGCTCGAGCGCGCGCCGCGCCGCCTTGCCCGCCATGTGCGAGGTGAACTCGTCGTCCGCGGCGATGCGCCGCTCGCGGATGCCCGTGCGGGACACGATCCATTCGTCGCTGGTATCCACCAGCGTCGAAAGCTCTTCGTTGGTGAGTATCCGCTCGGGGACATAACTGCCGGTGCCCGCCACACAAACCTCGATCACGGATGACTTGTCGCTCATGCCGCGCGAGATTGGAACCGGCCCATGCCCGCCACAAGCGTGAAGTTCGCAACGGCGGGCGATGACCTCACTCGGATGCCACGGGTGCCGCCGCCTTGTCCGCCAGCGCTTCCTGGATGCGCTGGTTCACGCGGTTTTCCACCGTTTCCATGGCCACGCGGATCGCATTGCGCACCGCCAGCGCGGTGGACGAGCCGTGGGCGATGATGACCACGCCGTTGACGCCCAGCAAGGGACTGCCGCCGTAGGTCTCGTAACTGCTTTTCTCCTTGAGCGCCTTGAACGCGCCATTGGCCAGCACCGCGCCGCACAAACGCAGCGGATTGCCCTTGATCTCGGTCTTGAGCCACTTCGAGACGGCCTTGGCGGTGGCTTCCACGGACTTGAGCACGATGTTGCCCACGAAGCCGTCGCACAGCACCACGTCCAGCTCGGTCTCGAACAGATCGCGGCCCTCGACATTTCCGACAAACCGGATGCCCGGGGTTTCCTTGAGCAGCTTGAAGGTCTCCTTGGTGAAAGTGGTGCCTTTTTCGTCCTCCTCGCCGTTGGACATCAGGCCGACTTTCGGGTCGCGCACGCCGAGCACGTTGCGCGAGAACGCGGTGCCCATGATCGCATAGGCCACCAGATGCTCGGGCTTGGCCTCCGGGTTCGCACCCGCGTCAAGGATGTGGCAAAGCCCGAATTCGTTGGGAATCGCGGTGGCGATGCCCGCGCGGTCCACGCCGGGCAGGGTGCGCAGCTTGAGCGTGGCCGAGGCGACCGCCGCGCCGGTGTTGCCGGCCGAGACGAATGCCTGCGCGCGGCCGTCCTTGACCATGTCCATCGCGATGTTGATGGAGGATTGTTTTTTCCTCCTGACCGTTTTCGCACCGGGTTCGCCCATGCCGATCGTTTCGGGCGCATGCACGATGCTGACCCGCGGGTCCTTCAGGTTCAGCCCCTGGCGCGCGCATTCGGCACGCAGCACCGCCTCGTCGCCCACCAGGAAAAGATGCTCCAGCCGCGGGTAATAGCGCAGCGCGTCGATGGCCCCGCCCACCGTGACAACGGGAGCGAGGTCACCGCCCATGGCGTCGAGTGCGACTTTCATGCGATAGGTTCTGAGGAATGGCGGCCCGGCAGCGGATGGCCGGGACACGGCAAAACGCCGCCCGACACTTGGCCGGAGCGGCGGTTTACGGATGAGTGCCAGCCGGCCTTACAGTGCCTCGACATCGAGCACTTGGCGGTCGCGGTAATAACCGCACGACGGGCAGGCGATGTGCGAGGGAACCTTGCTGCCACACTCCGGGCAGCTCTTGAAAATCGGGGCGCGCCAACGATTCGCGCCACGGCGCATTTTCTGGCGGCTTTTGGATTGGCGGCGCTTCGGAACGGCCATGGTCTTGCTGTGATGTTAGGGTTGATCCTTGAGGTCCTTGAGTTCGTCGAGGGCCGACCAGCGGTCGTCACCCCCGTCGCGGGGCGGAGTGGGTAGCGCATCCTCCCGCGGTTTGTCCACTGATAAATAGCGCGGATCGATTTCGCACCGCTGCGGCTCGTCGCCCTCCTCACAACGCGGGTCCACCGGGAAATGGATCAGGATTTCCTCGCGCAGCGCCTCCGTGGCGTCGATTTCCGCCGCGTTGCCGAGTTCCAGGGAAATCGCCGCGTCGTCCACCCGGATCGTCTGCTTGAATGGGTGCAGCGTGCGGACGCAGGTGAACTCGAACGGCACCGACAAACACCCGGTCAGCAGCAGTTCCGTGCCGAAACGCTGCGCGTGCAATTGGTATTCCAAGGGCCCCAGTGCCTTCGCGTCGCCCTCCGGCAGATCGAAAATCCCGGCCGGCAACGCGCCCGCGAATTCCTTGCCCTCGTCCGGCAGCGTGTCCGGATCGATCTTCAATCGCTCTTTCATGCGCGCAACATAACGCCGCCCGGCGGCCCGCCAAGTCGCCAATTCGCCCGCCGGAAATGATGCCCGCGGCCACCGCCCGGGACCTCCCTCACCGACCGGCCATCAAAAAATATTTTAGATTTCTGAATCAACCACTTGCGACTTTCCGCCTCCCTCTCCGCAGAGCCTGTTTTGGAAAACCTAAGGAAATTTTTCAAATTCCACGGCTCCAGCCCGGCCATTCTAACAGATCGAATTTTTTGACACCCCCATACTTGGAACGCCACCAGCCACCGGTCCTGCGGGGAACCCTGTAATCGCAGGGTGTTTTACATGGTAAACACGAAGCACAAAACACCGTATATGGTATTGTGAATAATTTGTGGATACCAGATGGGCAAATTTGCGTTGACCCCTCACCGCGGTTTCCGCAGTCTCCCCGACGCTGCGCACGTCGCGCCGCTCTCCATTTTTCACCCCTGCGAAAACACTTCCCACCATGTCCACCACCACCGTCAAACTCGGAGACCGCACCTTCACCCTCGACAAAGCCAAAGCCGAAGAGGCCTTCGCCGCCAAGAAGGTCATCAATGGCCGCGACACGATGTTCTTCAACATCCTCCCGCTCAAATACCACTGGGCGTATGAGCTGTATAAAACGATGAAGAACAATCACTGGGAGCCCGAGGACATCACCATGCAGAAGGATGTCGAACAGTGGCGCTCCGATGAGATCTCCGACGTCGAGCGCTGGATCATCAAGATGGGCATCGGCTACTTCTCCGCCGCCGAAGGCATCGTCGGCGACAACATCCTCCACTTGGTCCGCGAGGTGGTCACCGCGCCGGAACTGAAACTCGTGTTAGGCCGCCACGCCCACGAGGAAAACATCCACGCCGACTCGCTGGTTTACATGCTCTCCTCGCTCGGCCTCAACCCGCACGAGTGCGAGGCGATGTTCGAGGACGTCCCCACCATCAAGGCCAAGAACACCTTCGTCGTCTCCAACTCCCGCGCCCTGCGCCGCGACATCGACCTCACCGTCACCGCCAACAAGCAGGCGCTCGCCAAGAACATCTTCATGTTCGGCCAGGTCATGGAAGGCACCCAGTTCTACGGCCTCTTCGGCATGATCCTCAGCCTCTACCGCCAGAACAAGTTCCCCGGC